>CAZSWW010000009.1:0-16963 GCA_964611265.1 uncultured Sulfurimonas sp.
TGCTTATGATGGTCGTGAAGCTGCTAGAAGTATAGTTAAGTCTTTATTAAAATAATAAGTGTATTTATTACACTTATTATAAAACTCTGTATAAAATATTTTTCAGTAAAAATGATACACTGATTTTAAATAATACACAAAAAGATGTAGATTTTTTTTAAAAGATAGTACAGATGATAAAATTTAGAGTATCATTTAAAAATATAAGTATATTTTTGATATAATGATGCATTATTATTATTAAATGGAGGATTTTTTTTGAATTTACTAAATATTTTTTCTAGAATCTCAGCAAATAAACCGGTAAAAAATGAAGTTTCATCTCATTGGGTGAAGTGTAAATCTTGTCAAGCTCTTATGTACTATAAAGAGGTTGAAAACCAAAACTATGTATGTCCAAAATGTGGTTTCCATATTAGAATAGGTGTTGATGATAGGATTAAGCTTCTAGCAGATGAAGATAGTTTTGTGGAATACGATGACAATCTAAGACCTGTCGATCCATTGAAATTTTCAGATAAAAAGCCTTATATTAAAAGAATTGAAGCTGGTGTAGAAAAGACAGGAAGACATTCATCTGTAGTTAGTGGTGAAATTAAGCTTAATGGTGTGTCTGCTCAAATAGTTGTTTTTGACTTTTCATTTATGGGTGGTTCTCTTGGTTCTGTTGAGGGTGAGAAGATAGTTCGTGCTGTTAATCGTGCTATTGAAAATAAACAAGGGTTGATTATTATTAGTGCTAGTGGTGGTGCTAGGATGCAAGAGAGTACATTTTCTTTATTGCAAATGAGTAAAACATCTGCAGCACTTGCAAAACTTGCTAAAGAAAATTTACCTTATATCTCAGTTTTAACTGATCCGACTATGGGTGGAGTATCTGCATCTTTTGCAACACTTGGTGATATTATTATAGCTGAACCTGGTTCATTAGTTGGATTTGCTGGTCAGAGAGTGATTGAACAAACTATTGGTTCTGCTCTTCCTGATGGATTTCAAAGAGCTGAATTTTTACTTGAGAAAGGTTCAATAGATATGATAGTAAACAGAAATGAACTTAAAAAGACTTTATCAGATTTACTAACACTTCTTAAAGTAGCATAGTGCGTTTATATGCACTTTGCGATCAAGACCTTTTGGATAACAGAGGTCTTTCTCTCAATGATTTTATACATATCGCTAAAAAGAATAATGCTGAAATTATTCAGTATAGAAATAAAAATGCAGATGTTAAGTTTATAAAAACACAACTTATAGAGATAAGAAAAACTTTTGAAGGTATTTTAATTGTAAATGATGCTTATGAACTTGTAGAGTTTTGTGATGGTGTTCATTTAGGTCAAGAAGATTTAAAAAAGATAGATATAGATATAAATAAATCCATAAGCTTTCTAAGAACTATTATCTCAGATGATAAGCTTTTAGGTATATCTACTCATAATGAAAGAGAGATATTAGAAGCAAATACTCTTGATATAAACTATATAGGTTTAGGGGCATATCGAACTACAAGCACAAAAGATGATGTTAATTATGTTCTTGGTAATGAAGCAGATAAGTTAGCATCTATATCTAAACATCCAGTAGGTGTTATTGGTGGTGTAAGATTAGATGATAAATTTGATAATATTACATATCATGTTATTGGAAGTGGATTATTAAAATGAAGATAGATATCATCTCTATAGCTAAAAAAGAGCGTTCAATTTATGATCCTTTATATAAAGATTTACAAAAAATGATTTCTCGTTTTGCAAAAGTTGAAGATATTGAGATTTTTCCAAAAGATGTAGCAAAATCACACACTATTTCACCAGAAGCTTCGCAACAAGCATATACACGAGCTTTAGAACCTTATTTAGGAAAATCTTTTAGTATAACTTTACACCCAAAAGGTAAAAAATTAGATAGTTATGAATTTAGTAAGCTTTTAAATGATAAAATTGCAGTAAGATTTTTTATTGGTGGAGCTTATGGCTTTGAAGATAAATTTTTAAAACAAAGTGATGCTGTTATAAGTTTAAGTGAATTAACAATGAGTCATAAAATAGCTAAATCAGTGTTGATGGAACAAATATATAGAGGTTTTTCTATATTGAGTAATCATCCATATCACAAGTAATTAAGGAAAGTAAGTGCAACAAAGTGAATTAAATTATTTCAAAGATATGCTAGAAGAAAGAAAAATTCAGATAGTTAAAAATATTTCTGGTGTTAATGAAGAGTTAATGCAATTAGGTAAAGAAGAGTTAAATGATGAATGTGATTATGCTACAAATAGTAATTATTCATCTGTAGAGAGTGCTATAGTGTCACAACAGCAAAAAGAGTTAAAAGAGATAGATGTGTCACTAGAGAAGATAAGATCTCATGAGTATGGTATATGTGAGATGTGTGAAGACCTTATAGGTTTTCAAAGGTTAAAAGTTAAGCCACATGCTATGTATTGTATTGATTGTAGAGAGATAGCAGAAAAATCAAAATAACAAAATAAAAGGATTAGAAATGCACATTAAAAAATATATAGTAGCATCATTAAGTTTGATGGTTTTAGTTGGGTGGTATATATATGCATATATAACACATGAATCGATGAGTATAGACTTTTTTGGTATTCATTTACCATCTTTATCAGTAGCTATGTGGGTTGTAATACCTATGTTTGCACTTTTTTTAGCTAGTTTTCTTCATATATCTTTTTACTCATTACTTGGTAGTATGAAACTTCGTAAATATGACAAAGATTTTGATAAAATCATAGATGCTATAGTGGATGCTTACCTTGCGAAAGAGGATAGAAATCACTTATTTAAAACATCAAGATATAAATTGATTGGTTCACTTATAGATAATGCAACTATCTTTCCTCATGCAAATATGTTAGATGATATAGATAATGAAAAAGTAAATGATGTAATTAAAGCTATCAATAAGATACAAAATGGTGAAGTTGTTGAACTTAAAAAGTATTCACTTGCTAAAAACAATCAATTATTGATACAAAATATTAAGAATAATTATAAAAATGGTGGTATAACGGCTCAAGATATACTAAATAATAGTAAGAATTATGATGATTCTATATGTAAATTTGTTTATGTAGATATAGCTAAAACTTCACCTTTAAAACTTATAGAAGAACATAAATCATTTTTAACTAAAGAGGCTCTTTTTGAAATTATGAATAGAGTTAATGCTAGTGAAAATACTTTAGAAATTGCTAATGAAGATATGATTAAACTTTTTGATAAATTAGAACTTACTCAAAAAGATTATATGAAAATTTCTAAAATATTATCTAAGTCAATGTCTCCAGACCAAAGAATTAAATTATTTGAAATTTTAAGTGAAAATGATGAATCTTTACTAGATGTTTATCTATATACACTTTATGATTTGGGTATGCTTGAGTTAGCTGATGAGATACTTAGAAATTCTGAAGAAACAGAATACTTAAACTTTAAAGCATATCGTGCATTGAAAAATGATAATCAGAATTTTAGTATAGACCTTTTTATATCGTGATAAAAAATCTTTCTTTTTCTAATCAAGTTTATGCACTAGCCCCTTTAGCGGGGTTTACTGACTTACCATTTAGAAGTGTTGTTAAGAAGTTTGGTGCAGATTTAACTGTAAGTGAGATGCTTAGTTCAAATGCTTTAGTACATGGTTCAAAAAAAACTTTACATATGCTTGAAAAATCCCCCTTAGAAGACCCTTATTCTGTTCAAATAGCTGCTTCTGAAGTTGATATGGCGAGACGAGCAGTAGAAGTTTTAAATGAACAAGATGATATTGATATCATAGACCTAAATTGTGGATGTCCTGTACCAAAAGTTGTTGGGCATGGTAGTGGAAGTTCTTTACTTTTAAATCTTCCTCTTATGGGTGATATCATAAAAACTATAAAAGACACATCAAATAAAAGTCTAACTAGTGTTAAAATAAGACTTGGTTTTGAAAAAAAGAATCATATAGAGATAGCAAAATTAGTTGAAGATAGTGGTGCAGATTTTATAGCAGTTCATGGTAGAACTCGTGCTGGAAAGTTTAAAGCACCGGTTGATTATGATGCCATAAAAGAGATAAAAGAAGCTATCTCTATACCTGTTATAGCAAATGGTGATATTGATTCATATGAGAAAGCAAAATGGGTGCAAGAACATACTGGTTGTGATGGTATTATGATAGGTCGGGGTGCTGTTGGAAACCCTTGGATCTTTCATCAGTTGAAAACATCAACTAAAGATATTGATAATGCTATTAAACATTCTATAATTATGGAACATTTTGATAAAATGATAGAATTTTATGGTTCACATGGTGTTGCAATGTTTAGAAAACATACTCATACATATTCTAAAGGTTTTCGTGGTGCTTCAAAACTTAGAGATGAAGTTAATCATATTAGTGACCAATCAGAATATAGAGATGTTTTAGATAACTTTTTTAAAAATGCTGAGTTAGCTTAAGATGCTAAATTGATTTTATTTAAGTTTTAATAAAAAGGTGTATATATGTTAGATATGAGCAATTCGATTAAAATACTAGATGGTAGTGATATATCTGATAATTTATTGCACTATGATTACAACACTAAACATCTTCTTTCTCTTATCGATAGTGGTATAGATAAAGAAGACCCAGCTTATTTAAGTTCATATAGATCTTTTGAAGGTGAAGTTTTTGAAAACTTTGTTTATGAAAAGCTTTTGAGATATGCTTTAGAGTGTGATGATATAGATAAGTTTGTATTAAAAGGATTTCATCAAAATAAAGAGAAAGCTTATGCAAATACCTTATCTATAAGTGAAAAACAACAGATAGTATATAGAACTAAAAGTAGAGAGATAAGTGAATTTGATGCTATCTTTATAACTAAAAAGAAAGAGTTATATTTTGTTGAAATGACTTTAGTAAAGTCTGTACTAAAGCTTCGTAAAAGACTTAGAAAGAAAAAAGCATTACTAGAGTTAATCTTTCCAAATTACGAGATAAAAGCATTAATAATTTTAAATGAGGGTGCAACTGGTACAAAACAATTCCCATCTTATTGTAAAGTTTGGTTTACAAATCAATTTAATGCAAAAGATGTTTTAAAATATATTATTGATAAAAAAGATAAAAAACTAAAACCAAAAGATAAAAAAAATTCTTCTAAATTAATAGAAGCTCATTCATTGGAATTGTACCCATTTCGTTACTATAATACTATGAGTTGGATAACAAGAACTCTTCATTCACATAAGAAGTTTGTTTTAGATATATCATTTTTAATGAACCATAAGATTCAAAGGTATCATGACTTATATAATAAGTTTTATATTGGTTATTTAGATATAGAAGATGCTCGTAAACTTTTAGAATTAGATGGTGAATATAAAGATAATCAAAGAGTTGTTGTAGCTTTAGAGAAAAAACATTCAAATGAGATTATATTAACTTATTATATACAATTGGCTCGGAAAAAGCTTTATTTATATAGTTTTAATGATGAAAATAAAGTTATAAAAGAGAAAAAAGACCCTTATGGAATCACTGTTACAGAAGTATTTCACATAGATAAGATGATGGATGATTCATATAAACTTCATCTTGGAAATATTAACACTATAAAAAAGCTTCTAAAAGATCATACCTCATAAGAGATATAAGAAGCTTTGTTTTTGTATGATTCTAATGATTCATTATTAGTGTTTTCTTCACCATTTAAGAAGTTATCAAGTTCTTGATGTCTATTTTGCAGAATTGTTTCAAAATCACTTTGTGTTGTTGGTTTATTGTCTGTAAATTTATCTAGGAGAATGTTACTTTTTCCCATAAGAACAAGATAACTTTGTTCTCCAAAATCAAGCATAACTACACTATTTTCTTCATTTAAACTTTTTTGAAATCGGATACTTACATTTTGTGTATCTTCATTTATATTAGTTTGTTCATCATTGGTTGTAGGCATCTTAGTAGTTTCTTTAAATAACCAAGAAGAATTATTTATAGATTTTGTATTTGTTAACAAAAGTTTCTTTTTTACTAAAATTAAAATAACAATAGCTACTATTAAAATAAACACAACAATGTAATAACTTGTAGATATTTCTGTAGATGGTTTAGTTGGTAGTGAAGAGAGTGGATTAGTATTTGATTGATTGGTTGATTTTGTTGTTCTTAGTGGTATATTATCTGAAAATCTTAGTCTTAATCCATATCCATCTGATGTTTTAGAAGCTTTAAGTACAGCAGATTCAGGTATAGAAGCAACTATTTGAGTGTAGTTTAACATAGGAGTTATACTTAAAGAAGTTATATACCTAGATGATAATTGTTTTAGTTTTGAAGATTCTATCATAGCATCTTCTAGTTTTATAATAATCTTTTTTTTAGATTTACTTTGTTTTATAGTACCATCATAAGGTGTGTCAAATGTAATCATAACATCAACTCTATCTGTTCTATCATATATATTATAACTTAAAATTTTAGAACCAAATATACTTAGTGGAAGTAAAAATATTAACAATAATCTAATCATAATCTCTCTTTTGAAAGGTGGTATAAAACAGCACCTGAATCTAAAACTTCATTTATACGGATAGCAAGATTTTTTTCATAAACCATAACTTCACCTTTTCCTAAAATACGACCATTAACATATGTTTCAACACTTTCACCTGCAGGTTTTTTTAAATCTACAATAGAACCTTTTTCAAGTTTTAATATCTCTGCCACACTAAGTTCAGTTTCACCTAAAACAGATACAAATTCAACTTCCATATCTAATAAACCCGAATAGTCCATCCATGATAACTCTTCATCTGCATTAAATACAAGTTCTTCATCATTATACCTGTATTTGTATCTACTCAAGTAATTTCCTTAATAGCTATAATTAGTTCATTGTCTTCAACTTTTATAACCTTGAGACTATCATAATCAAAATCTAAATAATCTATTTTAAGAAAATTTGGTGTACCTATTGTGAAAGGATTTTCTGCAATTACTTTAGCACTACCAACTATTAGATTTGTTGTTTCTAGTGCCATGTCTATGAGTGTTTCTTCATCACTTTCATCCTCTTCAAGAAAAAGTTTTGAAACTTTTTGTATAAAACCATCTTCACCAGCAATATACACTCTATAAATTTTACTATCTTCAGTTTTTATATCTATGAAAGCTATAAATGCTTTTGAGTTATCGCTTTCATTGTTTACGGTATATGGGAGTCTTATTTGATGTGTGCAAAAATTTTCAGCAGCTTTAAGAATTGTTTTTATCATGATATTTTAAATTACCTTATTTATGGTCTCTTACTTAATCATAAATTATACTTTAAATTATATCAATTATAAATTAAATACAAAGAGATTTTTTAGTAAAATGCTATATGGAATTAATTTTACTTGGAATTAGCGTAGGTGTGTTGTCTGGTTTTTTTGGGATAGGTGGTGGAACTATACTTGTACCATTATTACTTTTGTTAGGTTATGAAACGAAAGTTGCTATAGGTATAGCAGTAGTTCAGATGGTTTTTAGTTCTATCTATGGTAGCTACCTTAACAATAAAAAAGGTACTCTTGATGTTAGTATGGTGTTTGTTATTGGTATTGGTGGTTTTTTAGGTGCATTACTTAGTGGTAATTTAGCATCTTTTTTTGATGATAAAACATTAGAGATTATATTCTTATGTTTTGCTATATTTGCATTAATAAGGTTGTTTTTTAAAACTAAAGAGCATCATGATGAAAAAAATGTTTCTAAAATAGTACTATTTGGTATAGGTTTGGGACTTGGTATTGCTAGTATGACTATAGGGGTAGGTGGTAGTATCATCTTAGTACCTATTTTAGTTGGATTTCTACATGTACCACTTAAAAAAGCTATCTCTGCAGGATTATTTTTTGTTATATTTTCATCTACTTCTGGTCTTATATCACACTCATTAAAAGGTCATATCGATTTTGAAGCAGGGATAATCATAGGTTTAGCATCTTTAGTTGGTGTTTATGTTGGTATACATTTAAAAGATAAGGTAAATTCTACATTACAAAAAAAACTTTTAGTTGGATTTTATATGTTAGTGGTAATATACCTTATACAAAGAATTTTTTTATAAAAGGTCAAGAGTGAAAAAAGATAGTATAGTTATAACAGGTGCAAGAGAAAATAATCTAAAAAATATAAATTTAATCATACCAAAAAACAAGTTAGTGGTGATGACTGGTATAAGTGGTAGTGGTAAATCAACCTTAGCTTTTGACACACTTTATGCAGAGGGTCAAAGAAGATATATGGAGTCTTTGTCATCTTATGCAAGACAGTTCCTTGACCGTGTAGGTAAACCTGATGTAGATAAGATAGAAGGTTTAACTCCAGCCATAGCGATAGACCAAAAAACAACTTCTAAAAATCCTCGTTCAACTGTTGGAACTATAACTGAGATATATGACTACTTTAGACTTCTTTATGCAAGAGTTGGTATCCAACATTGTCATCAATGTGGTAAAAAAATCTCTCAAATGTCAGCATCGGATATTATAAATGAGGTAGCAAAATTACCAGAGGGTGCAAAGCTTGTTTTACTTGCTCCACTTGTAAGTGAAAAAAAAGGTTCATATGCAGATTTGTTAGAATCATTAGTGCATAAAGGTTATGTACGAGCTATGATAGATGGTGTGATGGTTAGACTAGATGAAGAGATAGAACTTAGTAAAACTAAAAAACATACTATAAAAGTAGTTATCGATAGAGTAGTTGTAAAAGAAGAAAATAAAGAGAGGATAGCATCTGCCGTTGAAAAAGCACTAAAGCAAAGTTATGGTGAACTTGAAGTTGATATACTAAATGCTAAAGAGTTAGATTTAAAAGATGAGCATATACACTACTCAGAACACAATGCTTGTTTTGATTGTAAGATAAGTTTTGACCCACTAGAACCACTTAGTTTTTCTTTCAACTCTCCAAAAGGTGCTTGTAGCGAGTGTGATGGTTTAGGTCTTCGTTATGCACTTGATGTAGATAAGATTATAGACATAGATTTACCTATAGAAAAAGGTGCAGTTAAAATTATTTATGGTTTTAACAAAGGGTACTATTTTACATTTTTAAAAGGTTTTTGTGCTTTTAATGGTATAGATATAACGGTTCCATATTCAGAACTAGAAGAGCATCAGAAAAAAGCCATACTTCACGGTAAACCAGATGAAGTAACTTTTCTTTGGAAAAAACATGAAGTAAAAAGGGTTTTTCCAGGTATGATTCGCATCGCTTACGATATGTTAAAAGATGAAAAAGAGTTAAATGACTATATGAGTGAAAAGGTTTGTAATATCTGTAATTCTCATAGGTTAAAAAGAGAGTCTTTAGCCGTAAAAGTTGGTACTATGGGGATAGCAGACCTACTAAAGATGCCTATAACTAAAACCTACGAATGGTTTAAAGATGAAGAGAATTTCAGTTACTTTGATAATCAGTCACAACTTATATCTGCACCAATTTTAAATGAGATAAGGGAAAGACTTTACTTTTTACATGATGTTGGACTTGGTTATATCACTCTTGGAAGAGATGCAAGAACTATAAGTGGTGGGGAAGCCCAACGCATAAGGATAGCATCTCAGATAGGTTCAGGACTTACTGGTGTTTTATATGTTTTAGATGAGCCTAGTATTGGACTACACGAGAGAGATACTTTAAAACTTATAAGAACTCTTAGAAGTTTGCAAGAGAAAGGTAACTCTGTTATAGTAGTAGAACATGACAAAGAGACTATAGAAAATGCTGACTTTATAGTAGATATAGGGGAGGGTGCTGGTAAATTTGGTGGTGAAGTTATGTTTAGTGGAACACTTGCACAACTTAAAAAGGCTAAAACCCTTACGGCTGATTATCTTTATGGTAGAAAAAAGATAGAGTATTTTTATAGAAGAGAGCAAGATAAATTTATAGAGATAAAAAATGTAACACTTAACAACATAAAAGATTTGAGTGTAAAAATTCCACTAAACAACTTCGTATGTATAACGGGTGTAAGTGGAAGTGGTAAAAGCTCGTTGATGCTACAAACTTTGTTACCATCTGCAAGAGAGTTACTAAACCATGCAAGAAAAGTAAATAAGGTCAAAGGTGTAACTATAATAGGTCTTGAGAATGTAGATAAGGTTATATACTTAGACCAAAGCCCCATAGGTAGAACACCTAGAAGTAACCCAGCAACATATACAGGTGTAATGGATGAGATAAGAAACCTTTTTGCACAAACTAAAGAGAGCCAAATCAGAGGTTATACAGCTTCAAGATTTAGTTTTAATGTAAAAGGTGGTAGATGTGAGAAGTGTCAAGGTGAGGGTGAAAACAAGATAGAGATGCACTTCTTACCAGATATAATGGTCAAGTGTGATAGCTGTCAAGGTCAAAGATACAACAACCAAACATTAGAGGTTTTTTACAAAGGTAAAACGATAGCTGATGTTTTAGCTATGAGTGTAGAAGAAGCCTTTGAGTTTTTTAAAGCTATACCAAAGATACATTTGAAGATGAAAACATTGGTTGATGTTGGATTAGGCTACATAACTTTAGGTCAAAATGCAGTAACACTAAGTGGTGGGGAAGCCCAAAGGATAAAACTAAGTAAAGAGTTAAGTAGAAAAGATACAGGAAAAACACTTTATATCTTAGATGAACCAACAACAGGATTACATTTTGCAGATGTTGATAGACTTACAAAAGTTCTGCATCATTTTGTAGAACTTGGAAACAGTGTACTTATAATCGAGCATAACTTAGATATGATAAAAAATGCAGATTACATCATAGATATGGGTCCAGAAGGTGGTTCTGGTGGAGGTTTAGTTATAGCTGAAGGTAGTCCTGAAGAGGTAGCTTCTAGCTATAAAAAAACTGGTAGTTATACGGGAGAATATCTAGTTAAAGAGTTAGAACTTTAATTTTATTATTTTTTAGATCTTTTTGCATAAAATTCAGCTTTAAATTCAGCAAATTTATCTTCAAGTATAGCTTCTCTTACCTCTCTCATAAGGTTTAAGTAGTAATGTAAGTTATGGATAGTTGCTAAACGAAAGTAGCTTATCTCTCTAGCACGAAATAGGTGATTCATGTATGCACGGCTATATCTTTGACAAGTTAAACATTTACATTCGCTATCTATTGGTGCTTCATCCTCTTTGTATTTTGCACCTTTTATATTCATACGACCAAAAGATGTAAAGAGTGTACCGTTTCTTGCATTTCTTGTTGGCATCACACAGTCAAACATATCGATGCCTCTTTCGATGTTTTCTATCAAATCTTCAGGAGTTCCAACACCCATAAGATAACGGGGTTTATCTGTAGGCATATACTGAGTAGTATGCTCAACAGTATCGTACATCTCATCGTTAAGTTCACCAACACTAAGTCCACCTATAGCAAAACCATCATAATCTAATGCACAAAGTTCAGTTGCACTTTTAGTACGAAATGCTTTGTCTGTACCACCTTGAATAATAGCAAATATATTTTGTTCAACTCCCACACCCTCTTTTTGTTTGGTACGAAAATATTCTATAGACTCTTTAGCCCAAGCAGTAGTTCTTTCTATACTAAGTTTAATTCTTTCTTGAGTTGCTGGAAGGGCAACTAAGTCATCAAGTATCATCATAATATCTGAGCCTAAATTATGTTGAATATCTATAACTTTTTTAGGTGTAAAAAAATGTTTAGAACCATCTATATGAGAACGAAATTCTATGCCATTCTCTTTTGGTTTACTTATATCGCTAAGTGAAAATGCTTGAAAGCCACCGCTATCTGTTAAAAAACTTTTAGGATAAGTTGTAAAACCGTGAAGTTTCCCCATTTTTGCTATAGTTTTATCACCTGGTCTTAGGTATGTATGATAAGTGTTTGCTAAGATTATCTCAGCGCCTAGTAGATCAAGAACATCTTGCATATCTAGTGATTTAACACTTCCTAATGTTCCAACGGGCATAAAAACAGGTGTTTTTATAGTTGAATGGGCTGTTTTTATAGTACAAGCTCTTGCATTCTTACTTTTAGCATCTAGTGTAAATTCCATATTTTATATCTTTAATGTGATTTTTTTCTAATTATAGCCCTTATTGTAAATAAATTCAAATATAAGATATATTATTGTATTATTAAGCCATGAATATAGAATTATTAAAAACATTAACTATCCTTTATGTAGAAGATGAACAAAGTTTACAAGAGGAAGTTTTTCAAAACTTGTCTCCATTTATAAAAAAAATATTTCGTGCAAACGATGGTCTTGATGGTTTGTCCATTTTTAAAGAAAATGAAGATGAAATAGACTTGGTAATAAGTGATATAATGATGCCACATATGAATGGTATAGATATGGTAGAAAATATAAGAGAACTTAATTCCAATATACCTATCATCTATGCTACTGCTTTTAACGATAATGAATATTTGTTAAAAACTTTACAACAAAATGTTACGAGTTATATACTTAAGCCTATAGATATGGAACTTTTACTTGATGCTATTCAAAAAGCTTCTCTCGAAGTTGAAAACAAAAGGCTTAAACAGCATTTAAAAGAGGAAATAAATAAAAAAACACAAGAACTTTTAGACCGCAATAAACTTTTAGACTATCAACTTCATACTGATAATCTAACAAAACTATTTAATAGAAATTCACTTTTAAAAAATATAAATAAAGCAGAAAATCCCATAGTTATACTTATAGATATAGACTCATTTAAAAATATAAATGATATGTATGGTGAAAAAATTGGTGATATTATTTTGTATAAAATTGCTCAAATTTTAAAACATTTTGTTGAAGATAAAGATTGTAGTTTATATAAAGTTGGTTCAGATGAGTTTGTTTTAATGAAAGATATTTTGTTTAATGAGTATGATTGCTTAGATAATATTAACGATATTATTGATACAGTTAGTTCAAAACCAATTTATATAGATGAATTAAATCTATCTATAAGTATTAACATCACTATGGGTATCGCAGTATCAAAAAAAGATACATTGGGACATGCAGATATGGCATTAAAAAAAGCTAAACAAACAAAATTAGCTTATAAAATATACGATGACGAGATAGAACAAGAGTATAAAAATGATATAAAATGGACTAAGATTATTGATGAGGCTATAAAAGATGATAGAGTTATACCTTATTTTCAACCTATCGTAGATGAAAATGAAAAAATTTTAAAATATGAATCATTAATGAGGATAGAAGATACTGATAAAGTGTTCTCCCCATTTTTCTTTTTAGATATAGCTAAAAAATCAAAACAATACACAAAACTTGAACGGATGATGATTCTTAAAGTTATATCAAAACTAGAAATAAATCAAACACAAGTAAATATAAATGTATCTATTGAAGATATGATTAGTGGACATTTTATACATTTTATAAAAGATTTATTGGAAAGATACGATGTTGCAAAATTGATTACTTTTGAAGTATTAGAGAGTGAAAGTATTGATGATTATACTAAAGTTATAGAGTTTATAGATATGGTAAAATCTTATGGTTCTAAGATAGCTATAGATGATTTTGGAAGTGGTTATTCTAATTTTTCACATTTATTAAAATTATCTCCAGATTATATTAAAATAGACGGATCTTTGATAAAAGATATAGATACAGATAAAAATTCATTAATTATCACTCAAACTATAAATGATTTTGCTCATAAGCTTGGTATAAAAACAGTAGCTGAGTATGTACATAGTAAGAAAATATTTGAAATATTAAAAGGTATAGGTATTGACCAATATCAAGGTTATTATTTTGGAGAACCAAAAAGATGAAAAATATAAAAGAACGAATATCATTTTCTAAGAAGTATACATTTGCATTATCTTTAATTGCATTGTTAGCTTTACTTGCATATGTTAATTTAACTACTATTATAGATGCTCAGAAAAATGATGGAAACAAAATTAACATGAGTGGAAAACAGAGGATGCTTTCACAAAAGATAGCTTTGTACTCTGTAAAGCATGAATTTGATAAATTAGAAAATATTATAGAACAAATGAGTGCTTCTCATAAAAAGTTGTTATCTATAGAGATGTCAGATGAGATAAAAAAAGTTTATTATTCTAAACCAATTATGCTTGATGATAGTATCAATATTTATTTAGAACAAGCAAAAGAGTTTATTGAAACTAATGATAAAAAAAATCTTGAATTTATATTAAAAAATTCAGAAACAATTTTAAAAAAACTTGATACAGCTGTTTCTATATACCAAGAAGAAGCAGAAAGAAAGATTCAGAATCTTCAAAAAAATGAGTTTTATATCATTCTTTTAACATTATTAACCCTTTTAACAGAAGCTTTGTTTATATTTCGTCCTATTGATAAAAATGTTAAAAAGTATACAAAAGAGCTACTTTTAGAAAAAGAATACTCAGATATGATAACTCAAACAAATACAAATGGCATCATCGTAGTTGATAAAAACTTTAAAATACTAACATTTAACCAAAGTGCAGAAAAAATGTTTGGATATAGTGCTGATGAGATGATTTTTACAACATTGTTAGATGATAGGATTATCCCAAGAAAGTATCTTGATAGTCATATAAGTGGTTTAAAAAACTTTATGAAAAGTGGAAAATTAAAAAATGAAGATGTAGTTTTTGAACTTGAAGCACAAAATAAAGATAAAAAACAGTTTCCTATTAGAATCTCTTTTGGAACTAAAATAGAAAAAGATAAAATGATTGTAGTAGCAAATATACAAGATATTACACAAGAAAAAGAAAAAGATACTCTTATCATTCAACAATCAAGACTAGCAGCTATGGGTGAGATGATAGGTAATATCGCTCATCAGTGGAGACAGCCATTAAGTGCTATAAGTACCATAGCAAGTGGAACAAAACTTAGACATAAAAATAATCTTATAACAGATGAAGAACTTTATGAATCATTTGAAAAGATAAAAGAGCAAACAAAGCATCTATCTAATACTATTGATGATTTTAGAGACTTTTTTAAACATACTGATGATAACAGTATTTTTAATGTCAAAGAAATTATTGAAAAATCAATTTCATTGGTTGAAGCAGCATATAACAGTAATAATATAAAAATAGTTTTTAATTATACACAAGATGAGTTTTTAAGTAATGGTAGAGGAAGTGAGTTATCACAAGTTATTTTAAATATTTTAAATAATGCTAAAGATGTATTGGTTGAAAAAAATATTGATGATAGAGTTGTTTTAATAGATATTAAACAAGATAATAATGTTTTTAAAATAAATATTTTTGATAGTGCAGGTGGAATTGATGAGGATATTAAGATGAAAATTTTTGAACCCTATTTTACTACTAAGCATAAATCACAAGGAACAGGTATAGGTCTTTTTATGAGTAGTAAAATAATCAAACAGCATTTTAATGGTGTACTAAATACACAGAATAAAGAGTTTGAAATAGATGGTAAAAAATATTTTGGTGCGATGTTCAATATAGAGATAAAATTAGTAGAATATAAGTAGATTTAGAGTAAAATACAAAAAAATATTTAAAGGTTAGTATTTATGGCTGTAGTAAGTATGAGTGATATTAAAAAAAATGTTCGTTTGATAATAGGTGAAGTACCTTATAAAGTAGTTGAATTTCAACATGTAAAACCAGGTAAGGGTGCTGCATTTGTTCGTATGAAAATTAAAAGTTTTTTAAATGGTAAAGTTGTTGAAAAAACAGTTCATGCTGGAGATAAATTTGAAATCCCAGTAATTGATTATAAAACTATGCAATACCTTTATGATGATGGTGATATGTACCAATTTATGGATAATGAAACTTATGATCAACTTGGTCTTCCTTATGAGCAATGTGATGAAGCATCAAAATGGTTTAAAGATGGTATCAATGTAGATATTATCTTTTACAAAGGTAAAGCTATATCTGTAAATGCTCCTGAAGTTATGGAACTTATCATAACAGAAACACCACCAAACTTTAAAGGTGATACTTCAAGTGGAAGTAAAAAACCAGCGACACTTGAAACAGGTGCAGTTGTTCAAATACCTTACCATGTTTTAGAAGGTGATTTAATTAGAGTAAATACTGTTGATTGTGAGTATTTAGAAAAAGTTAAATAATAAAATAAATTTACATTATAAGTAGGAGAATAAAATGGGATTAAGCAATAAAGAACTACCAAAATTAGGATTTTTATATCTTGATTATGTACTGAGATTTTTTGATCATTCTAACTTTAAAGGTTGGCCAAATAAGATAGAGACTGTTGTTTATCATTGGAAAGATGATAAAGATAGATTTATAAAAGAGGTTAAGAAGAAGAAAATTGATGTTCTTGTTGGTAATATCCCTGCTACTGCTTATGAGACTTTTCGTGAAATAGCTAGAGAACTTCCTCATGTTAGATTTATACCATCTATGGATACTCAGTTTTCTAACAAGTCGAAAGAAAATGTTACAAGATTTGCATGGAAATATGACCTACCAATACCAAAAACTTATATATATTATAACCATAAAAATGCTTATAAATTTTTAGAAAAATGTGAATACCCTAAGATAGTTAAAAAATCTTATGGACCATCAAACTATGGTGGTTATTTTGTTCATAAAGTAGATGATGTTCAAGAAGCAAAAGATTTGTTTGCAGATAGAAAATACCACCCTATGTATATGCAAGATTTTGTACCTATGGAAGCAGATATAAGAGTGATGCTAATTGGTCATAAACCAGTTTGTGCATTTTGGAGAAGAGCTCCAGAGGGTGAATGGCTAACAAACACTTCTCAGGGTGGAAGTATGGACTATATGGATGTACCTAAAAATGTTCTTGATTTAGCTGTTAGAGTATCTAAAGCTGCTAAAGCTGAGTATTGGGCTTGTGATGTTGCTTATGGTAAAGATGGTGTACCTCGTATCCTAGAATGTGCTACTGCATTTGCTGCATTTC
>CAZSWW010000010.1:0-16484 GCA_964611265.1 uncultured Sulfurimonas sp.
AAGCTTTTAAACTTAATATACCGATAACTTTTGGCTCAGATGCTCATACACCAGAGCAAGTGTCTCTTTATAAAAAAGAGATTATTGAACTTGCTAAAAGTATAGGCTATACAAAGTGTGCAGTTTTTAAAAACAGAAAAAGAGAACTGATAAAATTTTAAAAATTATATCTCAAACTAAGTATTAGATTTTGAACTTTAACATCTTTGTTTTGCATAGGTAGTTCTGTAGCTTTAGCATATATATATCTAACAGAAACTATAGAATTAGCTATGTTTTTACCAAGACCTATCATATATGTTTTGTTAAACTCCATTGCATGATGTTGAAGTTTAAAACCATCTTTCATAACACTAAAAACTCTATCTCCAAAGTATGCACCAGCTCCAAAATGGTAATCTTTATAGTGAGCATGTAGTTTTACTCCAGCAGTTAAATAATCTTTATCTGCATTTTTACTAAACGGATTATTTTTATAATCATCCAATTTCATATATTTTGCAATAGTTGTAATTTTAAGCATAATGCTATCAAAATAGATTTTATGCATATATTTTAAATCACTTTGATAAACATTAAATTTTCTAAAATCTGTGTAATATTGAGTAAAATTTACAAAGTTATTTTTATCAAAAAAATACCCTATCCCTGCTCCATAAGTTTTAGCATGACTTGTTGGTGCTATGTTGTCATTTAAAACATTTAGATGATTTAGATTTATAGTTACACCATTGTTAAATTTATGACTATATTTAGCATATAATTTTGAAACGAAAAGATTTTCTTTCAATGGTGGTTTTTTTGTTTCTGTGATGGTTCTTTCTAAAGTTAATTGATATGTTGAATTGTCTTTTTCAACCACACCTCCAACAGAATATCTAACCCCATAATCTTTTTGTATAGAGTTTTTAAAATCAAGCGATTCATAAGTAGTTGTGATGCTAGATTTCACACCTTGTGCCTGTAAAAAAGTTGCCACTAACAATGGCATAAGTATATATTTCATAATTTATCCTAAGTTTTATTTTTTTGTTAATTGATTTTTAGGATATTTTAGGTGGAGCAGTTGAATGATTTGTTGACTTTTTTAAGTGAAAGTTTAAAAGTTCATAATAAGTTGGTATCGCTTCAAATAAAACAAATATCTCATACGAACTATTATGATTTACAGCATCAGAAGATACAAGATTGTTAGCAAGTGTACAAATCTGACAAGATGATGAATCATTGTGATTTATATGTTTTACTTCATGTATAGATATAAAAATAGCAGTTATTATAGTTATACAAGCAAGTAAAACATTTTTCATTTTAGGTTAACTCTCAGTATTTACTAACCACATAGAAAATATATCTAAATAGTCCCAAAAAGATTGGATATATTCTTCAGTAATACCCTCATCAACTAAAACCTCAAGAAGTGGTGCATAAAGGATTAACCAACTTTTACGACCAGCTTCATCGATGCGAAATGGTGCATGACGACCAACCATTTGGTGTTTACCTCTTTCTTGTGTAAAATAATCAGGCCCACCACAAACCTCTATAAGGAAACTAAAAGCATGTCTTTTTGCATCTTCAAAATCATCTTCATCATGGATAGGAAATAAAAAAGCTATATCACTTTTTTCTATAAGTTCATAGTGATCATAAACGAGTTTTTTAAATCTTTCTTCCCCTACTTCGTGTAAAAAACCAGGATGCGGTTTAGTTACAGGTGGACGAACACCTATCTCTCCATCTGTAATTTTTAATTTCATAAAAACCCTTATAATAATTTGTTAAAATTATACAAATTATTAGTTTAGGATACACTTTTAAAACGAAAGTTTTTCTATGATGACACCATTATCTTTAATAAATTTGGAAATAACTTCTGAGTGAGTATGCTCATACTCTTTAGCATATACAATTCTTTTTATACCACTTGCTATAAGATTTTTACTACATTCACTACATGGTTCTAATGTTACATATATAGTAGCACCATCTATACTGATGCCATTTTTAGCAGCCCAGATTATAGCATTCATCTCAGCATGAATCTCATAAGTTTTACTCCACTCATGATGTTCACTTGTATATTCTCCATCCCAATAATCACAACAGTTTGTATAACCAGCTGGTGTACCATTATAACCGGTACTTAGTATACGACCATTTTTTACGATAACTGCTCCAACTTGTTTTGAAACACATTTAGAAGCAGATGCTAATTCAGTTGCTATATTTATAAAATTTGTATCACTTAACATTATGGCATTCTTAGAACTGTTATATCTGCACTTTGTTGAAGTCTTGCAAAATAATCACTTAAAGTTTGTTCCCTTTTTTCATCCATTATGGCATTTGATATCTGATTTTTTACACTTTCAAAAGATGCTTCACCATCATTTTGAATATTTTTTATATAAAAACTTATAAACTCACCATTTCCATTTGGTGCTACTGGTGTAAATGTATTTACTTTTGTACTTTGTAGTAGTTTAGCTAGTTGAGGATTTATCTTGTCATAAAACAACACTTGTTCATTTGTTTGAATATCTGGAGAATATAACATTGGATTATTTATTTTTTGTTCTAGTCTTGCTTGGTTTTTTGAATGGTAAATTATAACATCAAAAGTTGCTGGATGCTTGAACTCAGACTTGTGTAATTCAAAATACTCTTTTATAGCATCTTCCGTTGGTGGAGTGATATGTGAATAAGCTATAGCAGAGTGTAGTTTTTGACTAAGTAATCTTCTTTTTATAGTATTTTTCAAATCATCTGAGCTTAAACCTCTTGAATCTCTGATAGCTTTATAAAATTGACTTACACTTAAGTTGTTTCTTCTAGCTGTTTTTTTAACCTCTTCATAAACATCAGTAGAACTAACATTTATCCCTCTCTTTTTTATCTCTATATCTTCAAGCTTTTTTCTTATCAATAGATTTAGTGCATGTTGTGCATCAACATTTGAGAGTTTCATCTCTTTTTGTATATCATACATTGTGATAGCTTCATCTTTTACAACTACAGCTACTCCACCAACTACTTGACCATATAAACTAACAAACAATGAAAAAAGAAAAATTATTTTACCCATATAATACACCTATATCAAAATATAGTGCCATTTTACCCACCTTTAACAAATATTCGTCTAAAATTGCACTAATTTTTTACAAAGGTTTTTACATGGTTGTTACTCGTTTTGCTCCATCTCCTACTGGTTACCTACATATTGGTGGTCTAAGAACTGCTCTTTTTTCTTACTTATGGGCTAAAAAAAATGGTGGTAAGTTTGTTCTTCGCATCGAAGATACTGATAAAGCAAGAAATTCAGAAGAAGCTACACAAGCTATACTAAAGGCTTTTGAATGGTTAGGGTTAGAGTATGATGGTGAGATAGAGTACCAAAGTAAAAGAGATGATATTTATGCAAAATATATCAAACAACTTTTAGATGAGGGTAAAGCTTATAAATGTTATATGTCAAAAGAGGAATTAACTCAACTTCGTGAAACTCAAATGGCTAATAAACAAAGAACTATGTACGATGCTAGATACCGTGACTTTGATGGTACTCCACCTGAGGGTGTTGAACCTGTTATCCGTATCAAAGCACCTCTTAGTGGAGAGATTATTGTTCATGATGGTGTAAAGGGTGATATATCTTTTCAAGCTGAGGATATTTTAGATGACTTTGTAATCGCTCGTGCTGATGGAAGTCCAACTTATAACTTTGTTGTGGCTATAGATGATGCACTTATGGGGATAAATGAAGTTATAAGAGGTGATGACCATCTAAGTAATACACCTAAACAGATAGTAGTTTATGAAGCACTAGGTTTTGATATACCTAAGTTTTACCATGTTCCTATGATACACAACTCAGCTGGTAAAAAACTCTCAAAAAGAGATGGTGCTACCGATGTTATGGCTTATAAAGAGATGGGTTATACTCCACAAGCACTTTTAAACTTTTTAGTTCGTTTAGGTTGGAGTCATGGTGACCAAGAGATATTTTCTATGGATGAGATGCAAGAGTTGTTTAACCCTAAAGATATAAATAAATCAGCATCTATCTACAATACTGAAAAACTTGACTGGCTAAATTCGCACTATCTTAAAAACACTTCAAACGATGAGTTAGCAGAACTTTTAACTGCTTATGATTTAACTATAACTTCACATGACAAAAAAGAGATTTTACTTGATGCTATGAAAGAGAGAGCAAAAACTTTAAAAGAGATGGCATCTTTAATAAGTGAGATTTTAACAACTCCAACTTCTTACGATGAAAAAGCAGTTAAAAAAGGTTTTAAAGGTAATGCTATAGAGGTATTAAACACTTTTGGAGCAAAACTATCTGCAAAAGAGGAGATGCATCTTCCAAGTGAATACCACCATTTAATGGAAGAGGTTATAAATGAGATGGAGATAGGTTTTGGTAAGATTGGACAACCTCTTCGTATAGCACTTCTTGGTAAGATGGGTGGACCAGGTCTTGATGTAGTTATGGCTGTGATAGGCAAAGATGAAACGATGCTAAGAATAGCAAATGTTATAACTTCTCTTTCTTAAGAGAGGTTAATCTAAAACATTTTTAAATGATTTTAAAATAATCTCTTTATGGTTTACACCTGTATCTGAGTTTAAAATCATTTTTAGCATATCATCATTTAAAAACTTGATATAAAAATGTTTTATATATGGATAACTATAACTTTTCTTAACAGTTGGATAGATATACTTTTTATTTATATTTAGCTGCATTAACATAAATAGTGTAAATGTAACTATTATAACAACCTCAATCACAGTTATTAGTTTTGCAAAAAGCATTTTAATCTTCTCGTTATTTACAAATTTTGCACTAAATCTATATAAAACACTCCAACTATAATAAACTATAACCACATTTAAACTAAAAGCTATAAGGATAAGTATAGTGTAGGTGTCAGCTAATATAATATGCCATTTACTTAGATAACTAGCAGTATAAACAGCAAATTTTGTACTGATACTAATCAAAGCAAAAACTTTAAAATATTCAAAAACTTTTATATATGTTTTTCTACTATAGTTATAGTAAGTTCCAAATGAGATAAGTATAAATAGAACTAAATCTATGAGTATGTAAGGGTTTATAGAGTTAATAAATGTCATCTCATTATGGTATCTGTATATACTTTAGAGATAGCTTTAAGAGAAATTATTATATAATCTCATTATGTCATATTTACAAAATACATTAAATTCTTATTGGCTTTGGAGGGAAGTTTCCTCAAAACTTGGTGTGTCTAATCCAGCTTATAAGTATTGGAAAAATACCCCTAATCTAAAACTAAATAATAAATATATATTTATACAAAAAAAGACACTTCCAGAAAAACATAGTCATATAGAAGAGATTTTAACAGATTTATCTGGTCACCTACCTATAAAATATGCATCAGATAGACTTCATGTCAATGAACATATATTTTCATACGATAAGATGAAACTTTATAAAGAGTTTGAGTACAAATATGTAAATGATGTAAAATTTGTAAATATAAAAAAATTTCTTAAAGAAAATGGTATAAAAATAGCAAAAGATTCTATTATGCAACTTGGTAAGATAAAAGACTTAGAGATAACTCCCGAATCAACATTTTATAATCTTAAAAATGATTATGGTGTAGTGGTTTATAACTAAATGGATACTTTCTTTTTAGAATATAGAGACCCTCTCTTTTCAGTTATCATTTTTTTTGTTTTTGTTTTTCTTATAACTTTTATATCTTATTGGTGGGGTAGATATAGAGCAAATAAAGACAACCAACATTTAGATAAATTTTTAAAACAGTTTCATTCTACACCATCTTCAAGTGAGTTAAAGATTTTGATAAAAAGGGGTGATTTATCTCAAAAATCTTGGCTAATTTTAGCACAAGCATATTCAGATAATGGTGAATTTGAAAAGTCTATAGAGATATATACTGAACTATTAAAAAATAAAAATAGTAAAGAGATACTTTTTTTACTTGGTAAAACATATTTTAAAGCAGGATTCTTACAAAGAGCCAAAACAGTTTTTTTAGAGATATTGGAAAACAATCCTCGTACACCTGAAGCTTT
This sequence comes from uncultured Sulfurimonas sp., assembly GCA_964611265.1. Taxonomy (GTDB): domain Bacteria; phylum Campylobacterota; class Campylobacteria; order Campylobacterales; family Sulfurimonadaceae; genus Sulfurimonas. Next base: position 6,109 of record CAZSWW010000010.1, read on the forward strand.
ACAATACTTACTTTTAGTTTACGAACAGATGCGAGACTATGAATCAGCTTGTGATGTTTTAACACCACTAGAAGAACTAAACCAAGATATACTAACTCAATCAAGTTATCTAAAAATAATGATAATTTTAAATGACACAAACTTATCTTCACAAGAAAAAGTAAACAAACTTATAGATGTTTATAACTCAACTAACTCAAATACACATATCATTTTTGAATACCTATTTAAAGTAGATACTAAAGTAGCATGGAAAAATCTTGATACTACAAAAAGTGAACTATTGTTAGATGTTTTATGGCTTGTAGATACAAAAGATTTGGATTTAGATATAATTACACAAAGTAGTTATCTAATGGAATTATATACAGCTAGGGGTGATTTAAACCTTGCAAAAAAAAGTGAAGTATTTGAATTTGATATACTTATAAACTTACACTCCAAATCAAATGCTACACTTAGTTTTGAGTATGTTTGTCAAAACTGTAAACAAGTATCTCCATTTGCTTTTAGTAGATGTTCAAAATGCCATACAGTAGATAGTTCTACTATAGAGTTAAGTTTAGTAAAAGATTATTATAGGAATTTTAGTGAAGAAAATAACTCTTTTCAGTGATGGAAGTGCCTTAGGTAACCCTGGTCCAGGTGGCTATGGAACTATTTTAAGATTTGGTGATGTTGAGAAAGAATTTTTTGGTGGAGAGAGTCATACCACAAACAATAGAATGGAACTTTTAGGTGTTATAGTTGGGTTAAAAGCTTTAAAAGAACCATGTGAAGTTGAAGTTATATCTGACTCATCTTATGTAGTAAAAGCTATAAATGAATGGCTAGTAAACTGGATAAAAAGAGATTTTAAAAAAGTTAAAAATATAGACTTATGGAAAGAATACATAGAAGTGTCAAAACCACATAAAGTTCATGGAACTTGGGTTCGTGGACATGATGGACATATAGAAAATGAAAGATGTGATACTCTTGCAAGAGATGAAGCTGAGAGACAAAAAACAAAACTAACTAAATAATTATCTTAGTTAGTTTTATACTAAAATATAAAAAGTAAAAAATAAACCCATATACCAGTAAGTGAGGTAGCAACTACCCCACTAAAAACTACCTTACCTGCAAGTTTATGTTTTTGTAGTTTTACTTGTTTATGAGCCATTAAAAGTGTAGTTACCCACATGATTAATGTTACAACTGATATAGTTATATGAAAGATTAACACGAAAAAAGCATACCCATGAGATACCCCACTATCTTTCATAAACTCCTCAAAACCACCAACCATTCTAACACCTGTTTCAAAGTATGTTAAAACTATAACTGAAACTATAAATATAACTCTTTGTGCATAAGCATGATACTTGTATAGTTTTTTCTTTGCTAAAAATATAGCACTACCAACTAGAAGTGGTAAAAGTGCTACTATAAGGGTAACAACATCCATAAAAAATGGAGCTCTTGTACCTAAAAAACCCTCTCCAAACATAATTAATCCTTTTTCTTCTTCTGATAATAAATATACCATGAACTAAGTATAGCTAAGGTTACTAAAACTACCATAGTAATCTGTTTAAGATACACATCAATTAACTCTTGATTTTCACCTATAAAATAACCTATAAGAGTAAGTATCAAAGCCCATATACCAGCACCAAGTGCTGTATAAGTTGCAAATACTGCTAAGTTCATCTTGGCAATTCCAGCTGGGACAGATATAAGTTGTCTTATACCAGGGATAAGTCGTCCAACAAAAGTAGATATATGACCATGCTTTAAGAAAAAATCATCCATTTTTTGGAGAGTTTGTTCTTTTATAAAAAAGTATTTTCCATATTTTACAAGTATCTTTCTACCTAAAAGCAATGCTAAATAATAGTTAGTAAATGCACCTATCATAGAGCCACTAAGGGCAGAGGTCATTATAAAAACTATATTCATCTCACCCTTAGATGCTAAGTAACCAGCTGGGATAAGAACTATCTCACTAGGAAATGGTATAAATGAACTCTCAATAGCCATCATAATAAAGATGCCCAAATATCCCCAGTCAAATATAAGGTCAACTAACTCTTGTGCTAATTCTTTTATCATTTTATATTCTCTTTAACTGCTTTTATCATCTGTGAAGCTACATCTTTTTTGGCATAACCCAAAAGCTTTTCACTTCTTTTTTCCAAATCTTCATCTAAAATACTCAATAATTTTTCTTTTAAATCATCACCCTCTCTTTGACACCAACCCATCTCGTTATCTACTATAAACTTTGCATTGTAGTATTGATGGTCACCTGCAGCATAAGGGTAAGGGATAAAAAATGACACAAGACCATTTACAGTTAGTTCCCAAAGTGTAGATGCCCCTGCTCTACTAACGGCTAAATCTGCTCTACTCATAAGTGATGGCATCTCTTTAGTAAAAGCATAAAGTTCCACATCTATACCCAACTCTTTATAAGCTTCTTCAACTCTTTGAAAATCACTCTCACCTGCTTGATGGATGATTTTTATACCTTTTTTATCTAACTCTTTTGCAACACTTAAAGCCAAATCATTTATAGCTTTTGCACCATGTGAACCACCCAAAAATATGATAGTTTCTAACTTTTTTCTTACCCTTGCATTTTTATAAAAAACATCTTTTACAGGGTAACCTTGTATAGTTGAGTTTTTATCATAGGCAGATATAAAACTTTTTGCAAATGGTTTTAAAAGTGAATTTAAACGACCAGAGACTGCATTTTGTTCATGTATATAAAGTGGTATAAACCTACTTAAACTAGCTAAAGATGCAGGAGCTGCTGAGAAACCACCTACACTATAAGTAGCTTGAATATTATGTTTTTTTAAAATCTTTCTTGATTTAAAAAAAGCTTTTAGTATATAAAAAAGTGATGTTAATTTTGCAAAACCTTTTTTATCTACAACACCTGAAGTTTGCAAAAAGTAAACACTACAAAAAGCTGAATGTTTTGCAAAATACTTTTGATCTTGACCTTTTGTTGAGCCTATAAAAATAACCTCGTGACCATTAGCAACAGCAGACTCAACAAGTGCCTCTGCTATCATAAGATGCCCACCAGTTCCACCACCAGTTATACATAGTTTCACTCTAATTCCTTTTCGTATTTTGCTTTTTTAGATGCCATTAGCACCATACCTACTCCAAAACAAGCACCAAGCATAGCTGAACCACCATAACTTAAAAATGGAACTGATATACCTTTAATCGGAGTAAGACCTGTTATACCATAAGCATTTACTAAAAATGCAAAAGATAGCATCAGACCTATACCTATACTAAAAAGGTATATTGCCTTATCTTGTGTTCGATTTGCTACTTTAAAAATCCGTTGAAGCATCCATAAAAATATAAAAACAACAAACAACACACCAAAAAATCCAAACTCTTCAGCAAGACCAGCTAAAACAAAGTCAGTATGAACCTCAGATAAAAAACCAAGTTTAAATGTACCAGCACCAAGACCTGTTCCAAAATAACCACCATTGTATATAGCATTTAAAGAGTGGCTTATTTGGTATGGTTCAACCTCTGAGGGAACACGAAGTTTCTCAGCTATAGATGCTGGAAAAAACTCTAGTACACTGTTTTGAGCCAATGACCACCATGATTTTATACGAAGTATTCTATGTTCAGCTGTTGCAATAAAAAAGATAAAAAATCCTAAACTAGGTAGTAGTAATGATAAGAAAAACTTAAAACTACTCCCAGCAAACATCAACATTATAAGAAGAGTTAAACCTAAAACAACAACTTGACCTAAATCATTTTGTAAAAAAGCTATCATAAACATAGCACCAATAAAAACTAAAGCATAAGGAGCAAATCTTTTAAACTCATTTACTATACCCATATTGTCATGGTCACCAAGCTTTCTACTAAAACTCCAAGCTAAAAAGTATATAAATCCAACTTTAAAAAACTCAACAGGTGCTAGTGAAAATCCAGCTATTTTTATCCATCTTTTTGCACCACCAACGGCCGAAACTAATGATTCTGGTAAAAATGGCATAAGTGCCATTAAAATCGCTGAACCAACAAAAAGTGAAAGTCCTATTGGGGTAAGCCATTTATTTGGGTCTAAAAGAGATAATCCCCACATAAGTGTAATACCTAAAACAGCAAAAGCAACTTGACGAACAGCAAAATGATACTCACCTGTACTAAAAAGTAAAGTGATATAAGGAGATAATGTATATGAAAGTAAAACACTAATACTGATAAGAATTACAACAAGTGTAAATAATTTTCTATCAGCTACCATAATTTACCTACTTTATTTTGTTTATTTTTAGAACAAACTCTACTTCAGCTTTAGAAAGATGTAACTCTTTTGATATAGTATCAAGAGAGACACCCTGTTTAAAAAGTGAAATAATTTTCTCATCATCATTACCCTGAACAGAACTAGGAACGGCTATCTGTTTAACACCACTTTCAACTGAAGATATTCTTGATTCTATTTGTAAATCGATAGCTTCTAAATTTTCTTGAACTTGTTTTAGACTAACAGTTAAAGGATGAACCATATCATAAACACTTCTTTCTATCTCTTGATATATCTCATCATCACTCATTCGTGCAGATTTTGATTGTATATTTTTTTGAGTCTGATCTAATTTCTTTTTTAGGTAATAAATCTCTTTATTTAAATCTTCAACAACAGAAGCTACAGAGCGTATATTTCTGTTATAAGTTGAATCTTTCATATAAACATAATAAAGTAGATATAAGATAATAGCTGCCATAGCAACAATAATGTACTCAATAGATAAGTTATGCAAATCAAACATCATCTTCTAGACCTACATTTGTCTTTAGCTTCACGAATAAGGACTCTTTCTCTTGCTGTCATATAAGCACTCCACTCTTTTTCATCTCTTTCATGAATTTTAACGATTTTTGCAAGTGTTTTACTTTGAGCTCTAAAAAACATCCCTATATCTCTTTTTGGGTGTACTGGTAATTCAACTCTACCATAGTATTCTCTCCCCTCTTTTAAGAGTGGTGTTTTCATATAAAAATGCTCAAAACCTATAGAATCTATATTTGCATGGGTTGAGAGTTCAACCCTTGTCGGTACTTCATCTTTTATAAGCATTTCAAGTGCATCTATTTTGTTGTGCATAGAGATTAATAACTCTAGTAAAATTGGATCTGTATCAGCTGTTTCCCCTTTTGCTTTTGCTAACTTTAACCATCTATGGATAGGGTCATCATCTGATTCACTTAGTTGCTGATACTCCCTTTCAAATGCTTCAGAATTAAGACTACTTGCTGAAAAAGACAGATGTATAGGGGCAGGAACTAAACGGGGGATACTCATGCAACAACCTTATCAATAATAATTAAAATAAAAAATAAAAAACCAAGATAACCATTAACGGTAAAAAAAGCACGATCAATTTGAGTGAAATCTTTTCGCACTAGATAATGTTCATAAGTTAGCATAACCATACTAGCGATAACTGCTAAAAAAGCAAATATCCCGAGTCCAGCCACCCATACAAATAAAGCCCAAAAAATAATAGTTAATGAGTGAAAAATAGTAGATATAAAAAGTGTAGCTTCTGCACCAAATTGTGATGGGATTGAATAAAGATTATTTTGTTTGTCAAAATCTATATCTTGTAGAGAATATAACAAATCAAATCCAGCTACCCAAAAAATAACACCTAAACTAAGCATAACACTCCAAGCAGGGATACTAGCTTGAACAGCAACTACCCCAGCAATAGGAGCAAGTCCCAAAGATATACCAAGAACAACATGAGCCAAATGTGAAAATCTTTTAAAATACGAATAACTTCCTAACACTACCAATATAGGAACACTCATATAAAAAGCCAATGAGTTTATCATATATGCAACAAAAACAAATATAATTGCATTAACAACTATAAAAGCCAAAATACTAAAAGCATCAAGTCTTCCATCAGCATTTGGTCTATCTTTTGTTCTTGGATTTTTAGCATCTATGTCAGCATCTGCATATCTGTTTACACCCATAGCAAAGTTTCTAGCACTTACAGCTGCTAATGCACCCATAACAAGTAACCAATATCCAAACCATCCATCAGCTGATACCACCATAGCAATAAATATAAAAGGCAGAGAAAAGATAGAATGTTCAAACATAACAAGTTCATTAAAATCTTTTAGTTTTTGTATAACTTTTTGCAAAATAATCCTCTAAAAATAATTAAAGCTTATTTTAGCTAAAGTTGTTTTAAAATGATATAATTTCATAATGAATAAAGATATAAAACAATTAGCGATTATAGGACCAACAGCATCAGGTAAAAGTGATTTAGCTATAAAAATCGCTCAAAAAACAGATGCATATATACTTTCTATAGATTCACTAAGTATCTATAAAGAGATAGATATAGTTTCAGCAAAACCATCAAAAGATGAACTAAATACCATTAAACATTTTGGTATAGATGAAATATATCCAAATAAATACTTTAGTGTTGATATTTTTATAAACCTTTACAATAAAGTTGTACAAAAATGTAAAAAAGATAAAAAAAATCTTGTTATAGTTGGTGGAACATCTTTTTACCTTAAATCACTTTTAGATGGTTTATCTCCCCTTCCAGATACAACAGAAGATACAAAGAAACTTGTTAAGAGTAGATTAGAAGATTTGAATGAATCTTATAAGTTTTTATCTAAAATAGATAGTTCTTATATGGAAAAGATAGCTCCTACTGACAAATATAGAATAGAAAAAGCACTACTTATCTATGAAGCTTCAAAAATTTCCCCAACTAAATGGTTTGAAAAAAATCCACCAAAACAAATCATCAAAAATCTACCTATATTTAACATCGATGTAGAGAGAGATACTTTAAGAAAAAGGATACAACTAAGAACATCGAAAATGGTAGATATGGGGTTGATAGATGAAGTTTGTTATCTTGAACAAAAATACTCAAGACTACCAAATTCTATGGGTGCTATAGGCATAGTAGAAGTTTTAGAGTATTTGGATGGGAAAGTACATAAAGAAGTAATGCTTCAAAATATATCAACTCATACAGCACAACTAGCAAAAAGGCAACAAACTTTCAATAAAAATCAGTTTAAAAACATCATATCTGCACCTCTTAAAAATTTAGAAAGTATGATTTTATCATCATCTCTGAGATGAAATTATATAACTTAAGTTCAAGTTTTGCTTTTATTTGATATAATTCGCAACTTTTAAAACTTAAAACAAGGAAGCTAATTATGGCAAGAAGATGTGCTATTAGTGGCAAAGGCCCTATGAGTGGGAACAATGTTTCTCATGCAAAAAACAGAACAAAGCGTCGTTTTTTACCAAATCTAAGAACAGTTCGTATAACTTTAGAAGATGGTACTACTAAAAAAATCAAAATCTGTGCAAAAGAATTGCGCACACTTAAGAAAAACTCTTAGGTACAAGTAGGAATAAGTATTGAATCTTATATATAGGATTCGACGCTTTCTACATTGGGAGAGAACTCCCAAACCTGATGTAAAGCTTCTTCCTGAAGTTTATCCTTATCTCAAGGAATTTCGTTTACCCCTTATTTTAACTGTTATGATCATGCTTGTAGGTACATTAGGTTATGTTATTATAGATGACTTTACCCTTATGGATGCTATCTATCAAACAGGTATAACTTTTACCACTGTAGGTTTTGGAGAGATTTCACCTGTTTCAGATGCAGGTAGAATATTTACTATAACTCTTATTGTTGCTGGTTTTGCAACATTTTCTAGTGCTGTAGGTATATTGGTAGCTGAACTAAGCAAAGGAACAGTAGTTGCCGTATTAAAGGAAAGACATATGTTGTATAAAATAGCACGATTAAAAAAACATTTTGTTGTTTGTTATCATAATGATTATTCGATTGAGGTAACAAAACAACTTAGGATGAATCATATACCTTTTGTTGTTATAGATCCTAGTGAGGAGATTCATAAATGGGCAGAGGAGTACAAATATCCAGCTTATTTACAAGCTGAACCTCATGCTGAAGTTACTATGCTAAAAGCTCATCTATCTTCGGCAAAAGGGCTTATAACTCTCTCATCTTCCATAGCTGACAACATAGCTATTATTGCTTCTGTAAGACTTTTTGAAAAAGAACACTCTTTACCAAAACCTTATTATGTTATATCTGCAGCAGATAGTTCTAGTGATGTTGAAAAGCTTAAAAAATTAGGCTCAGATACTGTTGTATCACCAACTAAACTAACAGCACAAAGAGTTGGTGCTATGGCAGCTCGTCCAGATATGGAAAATATGTTAGAGGAATTTTTATATAAAAATGATAACCCTTTAGATATGCAAGAGATTGTTGTACCAAAGTATAGTTGGGTAGTGCTTAAAAAACTAAAAGAAACACATATACGAGAGATGACAAATACATCTATCGTAGGTATAACTAAAAAAGATGGAAAATTTATAACTATGCCAAAAGGTGATATTTTGGTTACGAGTGAATGTAAACTTTTAGTAGTTGGTACACAAAATGGTATAAGAGCAACAAAAAGTATTTTAAGACAAAGACAAAAACCAAAGGAATTAAAATTTGTATAATATAATAGATATAGATGGTGGAGTATGTGCAAGTGCTGGTTTTTTTGCAGATGGTGTTAGTGCAGGACTTAAACCAAATAATGCTAAAGATATGGCTTTTATCTACTCTGATACTTTATGTGAAATAGCATCTGTTTTTACAACCAACAAAATGACAGCTGCACCAATAAGACACTTTAGAAAAAAAGGTGATTTTAAAACAAATTTCGTAGTTATAAACTCTAAAAATGCAAATGCTATGACTGGGTTAGCTGGTATAAAAGATATTGAAGAGATTTTAGACGAAGTTACATCTAACCATCAAGATATACAAAATCCTGTTATGAGTTCAACAGGTGTTATAGGTGTAAGAGTTCCAAAGCAAAAACTTATAGATGGAACAAAACTTTTTAACTTGACAAAAAAAGACTCATTATCTGCATCAAAAGCTATAATGACAACAGATTCTTTTAACAAACAGATATCTTTTAAAGTTGAACTAAAAGATGGTAGTTCATTTAATATAGGAGCTATAGCAAAAGGTGCAGGTATGATAAACCCTGCTATGGCTACAATGCTATGTTTTATAACTACAGATGCTGATGTATCTAAATCTGAGATGCAAGAGATTTTAAATGAAGTTACAAAAACTACATTTAATGCAGCAAGTGTAGATGGAGATACATCTACAAATGATACGGTACTTCTTTTAAGCAATGCAAAAAGTGGTGTTTATAATGCAAAAGCTTTTAAAGATGCTTTACATAAAATCATGCTTTTTTTAGCAAAAGAGATGGTAAGAGATGGTGAGGGTGCTACAAAACTTGTAACTTATAACATAACTGGTGCAAAAGATGATAAAGAAGCCGAAAAAGTTGCCAAAGCACTTTCTGATTCTCTTCTTATGAAAACTGCACTTTATGGACAAGACCCAAACTGGGGAAGAGTTGCATCAACAGTTGGTGCAAGTGGAGTTGAGTGTGATGAGCAAACTTTAAAAATCTCTTTTGATGAATACTGTGTATACGATAGTGGCAATCTTTATTTTGATGAAGAGATGGAGAGTAAAACTGCTAAGGTTATGCAAAAAGATATATTTACAATTAGTTGTGATTTGGGTGTAGCAGATGGATGCTTTAAAGCTTATGGATGCGACTTAGGTTATGAGTATGTTAAGATAAATGCAGACTATAGGACTTAAACCCTATAGTCCTCTTTAAACTTAACATATCTACTAGCAGATGCATATAACTCTTTTACATCTTCATCTGTTAACTCTCTAACAACTTTAGCTGGACTACCCATTATAAGTGAACGGGGTGGAAACTTTTTGTTTTTAGTAACCAATGAACCAGCACCTACTATAGACTCTTTTCCTATCACAGCACCATCAAGTATAGTAGCACTCATACCTATAAGACAAGCATCTTCTATGGTACAACCATGAAGCATAACACGATGCCCTATAGTTACATCATCTCCTATAATAGTTGGATTACCATCACTTTTATCATCTTTTTTGTAGTGTGTAACATGAATCATACTTAAATCTTGTATATTGGTTCTATCTCCAATAGTTATGTAATGAACATCGCCACGAACTACACAACCAAACCATATAGAACAATCTTCTCCACAACTAACATCTCCAACTACATCAGCTGATGTAGCTATCCAAGTATTTGAACCTATTTTTGGTTCTGTATTTTTAAACTTATGTATCATATTTTATATAACCTTTTAACTTTCTATAAATAGTCTACTAGCAAGTTCCATAGCACTACTAGATGTTTCT
>CAZSWW010000011.1:0-14407 GCA_964611265.1 uncultured Sulfurimonas sp.
TGCTGTTGGTTATCTAGTAACTCAGATAATTCTGCATCTGGATTTTCTGTCATTAATGATGAAATTTCATGATCAATCATAGCTTTTTTTTGTTCAAAACTTTTTAACTTATCTTCTTTTATTGAAAGTCTATCAAATTGTGGATTATTATTTGCCTCTTTTATATCTGTGATATCTGCTTTTGTAATTTCTACCAAATCTCTTAAATCTGATAATGCACCTTCTAAATGATGACTTAACATAATAAATCCTTAACTATTTAATCTAACTTTACAACAATTCTTCAGCAATTTTTTCTGATAAAGCTTGTAAATTAATCCTATATTCACCAGAGTTGATAGCTTCTTTTAACTGTTCAACTTTACTGGTATCACCTTGTTTTGAAATACTCACACTAGCCCTTGTTTTAAGATCTTTAGAATCTGTTGAATTGCTAGAATAAGTATTATGAATCATCGTACTATTTATCTGAGTAATCATAACTTATCCTTTTACAACTACATCGACAAATTTGCTAAAATCTTAACCCTCTCTTGATAGATAATCATATAACATTTGAGAAAAACCAAAGCTTCCAGCACTCTCTTTTGAAAGTTCATCCCTATACATTGATTTGTATATCTTAGTACCGGGATCATTTTGTTCTGTAAAAAGATTTTTTTCATTTTTAGAAGCTTCATCCATCATCATTTTGATAAATACAGCCTCAAAAGCATCTGTTTGTTTTCTTAACTCTTCATTTTCAGCTTTTTCATCTATCTTAGGGATGATATTTTGTTGAGAAACAGCTTGTGTATGTAAAGTATCCATTCCAAAATAACTCATTATATAACCTTCAATTCTGCTGAGATACTACCAGCACTTTTCATAGCTTCTAGTATCGAGATAATATCTTTAGGAGTAGCTCCCAACTTTTGTAAAGAACGAACTAAGTTTGCTACCGTAGTTGTTCCTTTTTTTGTATAAACTTCATTTTCATTTAGACCAATAACCAATTCACTATCTATAACAACCGCTCCATCTGGTTCTGATGGAGTTTCTTGTTCTTTAATTTTTATAGTTATATCACCATGAGTAATGATAACTGGTCTTATCTCTATACCCACCCCAGCAATGATAGTTCCAGTTCTTTCATTTATGATAATTTTATTTGAAATTTGATAGTCCATATCTATATCTTGAACTTGTGCTAAGAACTCTATCATTGAATTATTTTCAGGACATTTTAGTCTTATAGTTTTTGGGTCAATTGCTACTGCTATCTGTGTACTATAAAAATTATTAATCGCTTTTTGTACCGATACAGAGTTTTTAAAATCAGCATCAGTTAAAGATAATGTAGCATATTTTTTACTATAAAGATCTATATTTATCTCTCTCTCAACCAAACCACCATCATAAACCATACCAGATGTTGGATGAGATACACTACTAGCACCTTTGACATTACGACCACCAATAGTTACAGAACCTTGAGCAAGTGCATAAATCTTGCCATCAACCCCTTTTAAAGGCGTCATCAGAAGTATTCCTCCCTCAAGTGATTTGGCATCACCTATAGATGAAACAATAACATCAAACTTATCCCCTTGACGAGCAAACGGTTTAAGTTTGGCAGTGATAACAACTGCAGCAACATTTTTTGATTTAATATCAATAGGTCGCATATCTATATTCATAGATTTAAGCATATTTGAGATAGATTGTAAAGTAAATTTTGAAGTTGTTCCATCACCTGTCTTTTTAAGACCAACAACAAGTGAATAACCTATAAGCTGATTATCACGAACACCAACAACACTTGAAATATCATTGATTTTTGTAGCATAAATAGTTGTGATAGTAAGTAAAATTAATAATATTTTTTTCATTGCTAAACCCTTAAGTAAATAAGGCTTAGCAATATCTATTCCAATAAAAAATTACAATAAATATGTTAAAGATGTTTTTCCAAATTTTTTTGATTTCTTAATTTTAAAACTACCTATATTTTTAGGTAATTCCAATCCCGTCATATGTTCTATAATTACTAACTTAACATTTTCTTTTGGTAAGAATTTTATAAGTTCTATCATCTTATCGTATATATCTTCCATTCCTTCTCTGCAACTAAAAGGTGGGTCTATATAAAAATATGCATCTTCATTTTTTCTTTTTAGTTTTTTTACCACTGCATCTATGTTGATAAAACTATCTCCTGAAAAAACTTCACAAGCATTTACATCTGTTTTTGAGATATTTTCTTTTAAAACTTTTAGTGCTTCTTTATCTCTTTCCATAAAGTATATCTGTTTTGCTCCACGGCTTAGTGCTTCAAGCCCTATTGAACCACTACCTGAAAAAACCTCAACAAAATTTGCATCTATTATCTCAAACTGGATTGTGTTAAAGAAAGATTCCAAAACTATATTTTTAGAACTTCTTGTTGTTATTTTTGATGGGAGTTTTAACACTTGCCCTTTATACTTACCCATTACAATTTTTTTTGTAAATTTATTTTTCATAAAAAATTCTCACTGCTTCTAAAATATTGTCTTTATATTCCTGTGTTAAAAGGTCTATTCTTTTTTCTAAAATAGAAAAATCTAATTCCTGTGAATTTATAGATTTTTTGTTGATTTGTTTATATCTTGATTCAAGTGCCATTATCAACTGTGTTTTAGAAAAAGGTTTAATTAGATCAGCATCAGTATCTTGAGAGATATAAAAACATCTTTCATCATCTTCAAAACACTCAACATCACAGATACAAATATCACAATACTTTACAGAGGTTAAATACTCTTCTAAAAAAAGTTCTAAAGACTTTTGTAATAGTAATGATTTACATTCAATTGCTATTTTCATTCATTTATCCTATTTAATATCACAAATAATATTCGATACTATATCTTAAATCTTCATCTAAATCTACCACATTATTTAGCATCCATTCCAAATATCCTCTATCATTCATAGCAATCTCTTCTATATAGTTGCCAGCATACTTTCCAAAACTAAACTTTGTCATAAGAACTTTTTTAAAACTAAGTTCACACATCTCATCAACAGATGCCATATCTTTTAAGTATGTAAAAAGCTGTTTAACCACTAACGAATCACTAAGTGCATGGTGTGGGATAATAGACTCTTCTTCATTCTTGTATAATCTTAACTCATATCTTAAAAATTGTAAAGAGAAAAATTCACACTCAGGTATAAGATGCTTAGTTACTCTTAGAGTATCTATAACCCTACCATTAAAGATAAATCCAATCTCTTTTAATTTCTGTAAATCAAACTTTATATTATGACCAACCATCACAGCATCTTGAGTATTATTTTGTTGTAAAAATTTAAAAGTTTCACTATCTTTTAAAGATGGTTTTCCTTTTAGCATCTCATTTGTTATATGGTTTATACTTGATGCCATAGGTGGTATCTTTTTACCCTCATTTACCAAGTCGTAGCACTTTGCATCTTCTGATACTATGGCTATAGAACAGATTTTATCGCTACTTTCTAAACCTGTAGTCTCAACATCAAGAAACATTAGCATCTTGATACCTTCACTTTTTTAGATATATTTGTAAATATCATAAAAGAGATAAATCCAGATAAGACTAAAAACAGATATAACCAGTAGATGTTGAACCACTCAAAAAGTGAATCATAAGATGCAAATAGTTTTGTAAAGATTAAAGCAACAATCATAAAAACACTAACTAACCATATAAGTGACATCATCCACTTTCTAGTAACTTTTGGTAAATCACCATAGCCTACTACCTCTATAGTATCAGCACTATTACACTCTAAAAGTTTTAAACTATAACCATTTAAGCAGTTGTTAAATAGGTATTTTACACTTCGATAAAGTGCTATAAGGAGTGTAAAATTCCAAGCTATAAGTGTCCAAAATAACCATATATCAAATACAGCTTTTAAAATATTAGTATCTAAAATTCCATTACCTTTTATGATATATATACCTAATGTTATAAAGCTAGACAAAATCATGGCTAAAAAAATAGAACATAAACTTAAACGAACAACCCATCTAAGCCACAATAAAAAATAAAACTTATACATCTTTTTAATAACCCTTTTAACTTTAAACCTGAGTTCGACAATAAAATTATATCAAAAAAGGATTATTTAATTTACAATAGAGTATCATAGTTATAATTTATAGTAGGTTATATAACATGAAAAAATATTTATCAACTTTCATTCTCACATCAGCTGTTTTAATGTCTAATGAAATATTAGATTTAGAAAGTGATTTTTTACAAAGCCTTGATGAAGTTAGTGAGATAGCCACAAAAACAAAACTTAACATTGATGATACACCATCTTTCGTTACAGTTCTTCATAGTGAAAAACTTCAAAAGCTTGGTATCAACAATGTTTTTGAAGCTCTTAGATTAGTCCCCGGTGTTCAGCTAACAAAAGAATCTACAGGAGTACCTGTAGTTGTTTTTCGTGGTGCTACACAAAAGGGTGAAGTGAAATTAATGATAGATGGTGTTAATATAAACAACACTTATCGTGGTTCAATTTACCACTATTTAGATTTTCCTATAGAACTTATACAAAGGATAGAAGTTATTCGTGGTGCTGGTTCTGTTTTATATGGCTCAGGAGCGATTAGTGGTGTTATAAATATCATAACAAATTCATCTGAAGAAAATAAAAATAAAGTATTTACTTCTATTGGAAGTTATGACCATTATAAAAGTGGAGCAATTATCTCTCAACAAATAGGAAATGTAAAGTTTTTAAGTGATGGATATTATGAAAAAGACCATAAAAAAATAGCGACTGGTCCAGATATAGCTGGAACAACAGGAGATAGTGACCAGAGTTTAACTAATTATTCTATAGGTTTAAATATATCAAATGAAAACATATCTCTAATAACTAGGATGAAAAGCTCTGATTTTGGTAATTCACATGGATTAACAAATCATATAGATGAAGATACAGATAAATACCATAATCTAAATCAAATGTTCTTTACACAATTAAAGTACAAAAATTCTATCAATAAAGATAACACTTATTTTATATCTGTAGGATACTCAAGTTATTTACAAAATGTAGAAACAAAATTACCTGCTAGTATAGATACTTATTACAAAGAAGATAGTTTTTTCTCTCAAGCTCAACTAATATCAAATACTATTAAAAACAATGAATTACTTGTTGGTATAGAATATTCAAAATCTAAAATTAAAGATACAAGTTATTTTGTAAATGAGACATCTACAAGAAAAATATTTTCTATCTATGCAAACGATAAATACTCACTGACTAACAGACTAGATTTTTCTGCTGGTCTTCGATATGACAACTATAAAGATGAGATGCAAAAAGTATCTCCATCTTTTGGAGCTGTTTATAGAGTGTCTGATGACATAAAAATAAAAACAACTTATTCTAAGTCATTTCGTGTACCATCTTGGATAGAATTAAAGAGTAATGCTAACTTAAGTGAAGAAGAAGCAAGTACCATAGAAAGTGGTATAGTTTACAACTACAATCAAAACAATAAAATAAGAGTAAACTTTTTCAAAACTGAGATTAAAAATGTAATAGCTAAAAATTCAGCTAGAATATATGAAAACTCAGCAGAACATAATATGTTGGGTTCAGAGTTTGAGTATATATTTTCTCCAAATATACAAAGTGAGATGAAATTTTCCACTAGTTATATAGATGCAAAAGATAAAGATAATAACGACATAAAAGATGTTGCAAATATTTTAACAAATGCATCATTTATTTATAGATTTGATTCTGGTATAAGTTTAGGTATGTTGTTAAAATATACATCTAGTATAGATAGATCATCAACAGACAAAAGAGATGATATGTCAAATAGTTTGATTTTTGATCAAAGTATATCTTATGTAAACAAGAGTTTTACAACGACTTTAACTGTTAAAGACTTATTTAATCATGGTACAAATTATCCTCTTGTAGAAAATACTTATATCAATGATTATCAAGATGCTGGTCGTACTATACAACTCAAAGCATCTTGGGAATTTTAAAGGCTGTATATTTTGAGATTTTTAGCACTTGCAATACTTTTTAGCACTACTATTTTTGCTATATCTATCAATGAATCTCTACTTAAGATACATGCAACCTTAGTACCCAAAATCTCTCTGATGGATTATGATTTTAAAACAAAGGTTATAGATAATAAGATTGTAATCGTACTTTATTATGAAAAAAGTGAATATAAAAGTGCAATATATTTAAAAAATAAGATAAAAACAAAATATGCAAATGGTATAAATGGCTATGCTATTAAATGCAAACTAGTTAAGTATACTGATGCTAAGGTTATTAAAGCCAATATCATATACCTATTTCCATCAAAAAAGGAAAATATATTAAAAGTTACAAATTTTGCTAAGGAGGTTAAGGCTTTAACCTTCGCCTACTTAGAAGATTATCTGATTGATGATATCATGATATCAGTTAAAATTGGTTCTCGTGTAAAACCTATCATAAATCTAAGTTCAATAAAAAGAAATCAAATATGTTTAAGACCAATTCTAGTAAAAATTTCAGAGATATATACTTCTAATAGTGATAAGAAATGAATATGAATATAAATACAAATTCTATCTTATTTAGAACACTTTTTATTTTATTTATATCTTCTAGTTTTTTTGTATCTTTTATATCTATAAGTTCTAAACATACATTTTCTGATGGCTATATAACACTTATAAATGAAAAAATAGATGAGATTATAAGCAATATATCTCCACAAATAGCTCTTAACCTTAGTTATGGTTTTAACAAAGCTATAGATGAGATAGGAGATAATTTACTAAAAGATAATCCAAATGTATTATTTTTAGAGATAAAAGTAGATGAATACCAAAACCCTTTTATATATTCAAAAGACACCAATACACTCCAAAAACTAAAAGTAGATAACAATTTTATATCTACATCTCCATTGATAGATTCAGTTACTTTAACAAAAATAGGAACAATAACTATAGTTTATTCAAATAAACCATACAAAAAATTTATGAAAGATTTTTACATATGGTTTAGTAGTGGTATATCTATATTTATCATATTGATGTTAATTTTGGCATATTATCTATATTCATCATTAAAAAATCTTACTCTTCTTGATAGTTCATTAAAAAAATTCAATCCAGCTCATCCAGAAGAACTTTCATTTAATCTAAATTCAAAAGATGAAGTTGCATCTATATCAAAATCTGCTAAATTAATGATTCATAATATTATAAACTTTCTTGAAGATGAAAAAAGATTGCAAACAGAACTATCTAAAAATAAAAAACATTTAGAAGATGCTCAAAGACTTGCCAATGTAGGAAGTTGGGAATATGATATAAATAATAAGATACTATCGTTAAGTGATGAGATTTATAGAATATTAGGTTTAAAATTTAAAAAAAATATCACTTATCAAGAGATATTTAATTTTATAAATGAAAAAGAATATGTAATAAATATTTTAAAAAATGCTATAAAAAAGGGTTCAAAATTTGATTTACAATGTTCATTAACTATAAACAATAAAAATATAATTATACATACCATAGGAAAAGTTAGAAAAACAGCTAAAGGAAGTTCTAAAATTATTGCTGCTAGTATGGATATTACACAAGAGGAAAAAAACAAAAAAACTATACATAAATTAGCTTTTTATGATTCACTAACAGAATTACCAAATAGAAGCTTACTAAAAGACCGTATACATAAAGCTCTTCAATATGCAAAAAGACAAAACAGTAAAGTTGCTATTTTATTTTTAGATTTAGATCATTTTAAACTTATAAATGACACATTAGGACATTCTATAGGTGATAAACTTCTTATATATACATCAAAACTTTTAAGAAAACAATTAAGAGAATCAGATACACTCTCAAGAATTGGTGGAGATGAGTTTATAATACTTTTACCAGATATAGATTCAATTGATGATGCTAAAGATGTTGCTAAAAAGATTTTAACAGCACTTAATGGTCAACACAACATAGAATCACACCAACTATATATATCTACAAGTATTGGTATCTCAATATATCCTGATAATTCCATAGAGATGGATGGACTTATAAAAAATGCTGATACTGCTATGTATGAAGCTAAACAAAATGGTAGAAATAATTACAAAATATACTCTGATAATATGGGTAATTATATTTCAAAACAACTTACAATTGAACATGATTTACGAGAAGCTATTGAAACAGATATTGGTTTACAAATGTATTATCAACCAAAAATAGATGTTAAAACAAACCGTATATCTGGAGCTGAAGCACTTATAAGATGGATACATCCAACAAAAGGTATGATTTTCCCAGATGAGTTTATACATGTAGCTGAAAGTACAGGAATTATCTTAAAACTTAGTAATTGGATTATTGAAGACTCTATAAAACAAGTTGTAAAATTCAATGAAGTTGGATTAAAAGATTTAAAAATAGCTATAAATCTAAGTGCAAGACAGTTTCAAGATCAAAATTTATTACCATTTATCTCATCTCTTATAGAAAAGTACAAAGTTAATCCTAAACAACTAGAATTTGAGATAACAGAAACTGTATCTATGAAAAACCTAGATAATACTTTAAAGATTTTAGAAAGATTTAAAAGTTTAGGTGTTTCTATAGCTATAGATGATTTTGGAACAGGACATTCATCACTTTTATATCTTAAAAAATTTCCGATAAACACACTAAAAATAGACCAAAGTTTTGTATTTGATATGGTTAAAGATGAGGGAGACAGAGTTATCGTTCAAACTATAATATCTATGGCTCATTCACTAGGCTTTAGAACCGTTGCTGAGGGTGTAGAAACCTTAGAACATGTAGAACTTCTTAAAACATTAGGATGTGATGAATTTCAAGGATATTATTATTCAAAACCTATACCAGCAGATAAATTTATAGATTTCTCACAAAACTATAATCCAAATACATAATCTGCTATAATACCAAAATTATATATCAAAAATAAAGAGATTTATGGATTACTTACAAACTCAAGGCAAACAAAAATTAGATGGCATCATCAAAATTTCTGGTGCTAAAAATGCTTCATTACCACTTATAGCAATGACTATTTTAGCAAAAAATAATGTACATATAAAAAATCTGCCAAATGTTGCAGATATAAAAACTCTTTTAAAACTGTTATCAAATCTAGGTGCAAATTGTGAATTTCATGATGATAAAGTAACAGTTGATACATCTACATTGACACAAACAAAAGCAAAATATGACATTGTAAAAACTATGAGAGCATCTATCTTAGTTCTTGGTCCTATTTTAGCTAGATTTGGTCATTGTGAAGTATCGTTACCAGGTGGATGTGCAATAGGTCAAAGACCAATAGACCTGCATCTAAAAGCACTAGAACAGATGGGAGCAAAGATAAACATAAAGTCTGGTTATGTTGAAGCTATCGCACCAGATGGCTTAAAAGGGTGTGATATTATCTTTGATAAAATAACAGTTACAGGAACTGCTAACATAGTTATGGCTGCATCTTTAGCTAAAGGTAAAACAGTTATTACAAATGCTGCTCGTGAACCTGAAGTTGTACAACTTTGTGAAGTTCTAAATGCTAGTGGGGTACAGATAGATGGTATCGGTACAGCGATATTAACTATACATGGTCGTGATTCTAATCTTTTAGAGATAGATGAGTTTTCAATCATTCCTGATAGAATCGAAGCTGGAACTTACCTTTGTGCTGGAGCTATAACAAAGTCAAAACTAACTTTACAAAATGTAGATGCAAAACACATGGGTTCAATCATCTCAAAACTTGAAGAGATGGGTTTAACATTTGATATAACAGATGATACTATAACAATAAATCCAACTCAAACTATAAAACCTGTAAAAATAGTTACACAAGAGTACCCCGCTTTTCCAACAGATATGCAAGCTCAGTTTTTGGCATTAGCAACTCAAGCCGATGGTGTTTCTATCATAGAAGAAAAACTTTTTGAAAATAGATTTATGCATGTAAGTGAACTACAAAGAATGGGTGCAGATATAACTCTAAATGGTAACACTGCAACAGTAACTGGAAACTCAAAACTAAGTGGAACTGATGTTATGGCTACTGATTTGAGAGCATCTAGTGCATTGGTTTTAGCTGGAATGGTAGCAGATGGTGAGACAGATATTCACCGTATCTACCACCTAGACCGTGGTTACGATAACCTAGAAAAAAAGCTTCAAAATGTTGGAGCAAATATAAAAAGATTAAAAGAATCTCTATAAAAGAGATTTTATAACATTACTTACACCTTGGTGTAAGTTGTAAGTTGCGATAGGAAAATCCAAATATTCATTTTCTAAGTGAACATTACTTTTTGCTAAGTATTCCCCTAACACATCAACATCTATATCTGAATCTTTCAACTTAAAATAAAGCATTTTTAAACTTACAAAATCACTCCATTTGAAAAAAAGTTCAGGAGTTAACTCTTCAACCTCTTTTCCCTCAGGGTCAAAAAGTTTTTTAGCATCTCTTAAAGGGATTAAAACACTTAAAATAGCTTCAGAAAATGGAACAACTTTTAACTTCCATATAGGAGATTCATTTCTTTGCTCCAACTCTTTTTCTATAACAGCTAAAATATTTTCTATGTTTGATGTTTTAAACAACTCATAACTAACTTGCTTCATAATTTTCTCTTTTTTATCTTAAATTTAGAATTAGTTTATCACAAGTTTTACAAAATAGCAATACCTTTATCTCATCTGATATTTAAAGTCCTCTTTAGCTTTTTGTAAAGCATCATTAAACCTCATAATTTTACCACCATTTGCTTTTTGGAACTCTTTTGCATCTTCTAGTTTTGAAAAGGCATATTTACTTACACGACTCATAGTACCTCTTTTTTTACTTCCTACAACATAGTAAGCATCTTGGACACTGATAAATTTTAGAGATGCTACATCTACAACTTTTGGATTTTTAAGTGTAACACCATCACCTAGATGATCTTCTAAACAGTGAATTGAACAGTATTGGTACACTTTAGAATCTAAAGTAGCACTATGACTTGTTTTATAAAACTTAACTAAATCCATCCCACATCTAGCACAATACCTTTTATCTTTAGAAGTTTGTACTAACACAGCATCCTCTTTTGATACAGTTTGAAACATCTTATGTGATGCTTTTGGATTTTCTCCACAACCCATAACTAAAAAACCTATAACAAATAAACTTAATAACCTAAACATATCTAACCTTTAATATTTTTTATTATAATATCTATAAATTATTACAAAAGTGTTAAACATGAAAGAAAAAATCAAACATTATACAAAAGAGATAGTTTTATTTTTAGTTGTTATGACTATATTTGCTAATGTTATAAGCTTTTATAAGTCTTATGATTTAGTTAAACAACCTCTTGACATAAACTATGAGTTTAAAAAAGACAAGCCTATTCTTATACATTTTTGGGCAACTTGGTGTCCAACTTGTAAACTTGAAGCTTCAAATATTCAAAGAATATCTCAAAATTATGAGGTTTTAACTATAGCTGTAAATTCTGGTTCAAACAAAGATATAAAGAAGTATATGAAAGAGAGAGGATTAAGCTTTAGATTTATAAACGATGCAGATGGTTACTTTGCAACTAAGTTTAACATCTCAGCCTATCCAACAACCTTTATATATGATAAAGATAAAAATCTAGTTTTTAGTGATGTTGGATACACAAGTACTTTAGGACTTTATGCACGGATGCTATGGGCAGAAATTTAGATTAAATATTTATCTATCAAATCACTATAATCATATTTTGAGAGTTCTATATAGAATTTATCTCCCTTAGTTATGATTCTTTTGTCTTTTTTAGCTTTTTTGTTAAATTTAGCTTTTATTTTTAATCTCTTCTCTTTAGAGATTTTGAGATTTTTTAAATGTTTCTTTAGTGATATAAGTGGTTTTTTTTCTACTTTTTCTTCAATATCAACTATCTCTATATCATGAACCTCTTTTTGAGGTGCATTTATCATAGCAGTGGTATTTATAGCACTCAATATACTTTTTAATTGTTCATCTTTTTTTAAGTAAATCTCTTCGATTTTATCTTTTTCAGCTATAAGCAGCTGCTCTTTTTGTTCTCTAAGTAGGCTAGTTTCAAGTTCAAGTTTTTCAAGTTTTTCTTGAAGTTTTTGGTTTTGAACCTCTAGTAGTTGGTAGTATTTATCGTTATTATCAACTACTTGTTTTTTTGCAGGGGTTCTTCTTGTTGCTTGTTTAGTTATAGTAGCATCATACATAACATACTTTATACCATCTTCTATAATACAGTTTAAAGAACCTCTTCTGATTCTGTTATGTATAGCTTCTTTTGATATTCCTATCTCTTGAGATGCTTCTGCTATAGTTAGTTTTTTCATATTTTATGGTTATCTCATATTGTCAAAAACTAAAGGTGCATCCCATTCCATCTCTTTGATAGTTCTCATAACTTTTTGTAAATCATCTAAGCTTTTACCTTTAACTCTGATGCTATCTCCCTCTATCTGAGAGTTCACTTTAAGTTTCATTTTTTTTATCTCAGCATTAATCTTTTTAGCCTCTTTTGACTCTATATAATCAACAACTTTAAATGTTGCTTTTCTTGTATTTCCAGAAGCATCTTCTACTCTAAGTTCATCTAAAACTTTTGAGTTTAAACCTTGTTTTAAAAACTTTGACACCACTATGTCTTTTAATGCATCTAGTTTATTGTCACTTGAAGCTACTAAAACTAAAACTTTTTCTTTCTCTTTAAAAGTAACTTCATAAGTAGTACCTTTGAAGTCATAACGGTTTGCAACTTCACGATCAACCATATTTAAAGCATTTTTAAAATTTTGCATATCTATCTTTGCACTAATATCAAATGAATGTTCTTTTGCCATATAATTTAACCTTTTAAAAAATAATTTGGATTATAGCACATTGTTATTTAAAATCTTTTCACAAATCTCAAAACTATTTTTACTAAGTTCATTGGTGTTGAGTATCTTTTCTAACTGAGTTTTCATAAGCTTTTTGTTTGTTTCATTCATCTTGTCATAAACTTTAAATGCCCCACAAAGTCCAGATGCCATTTGAGCATTTATCTTATCTATCTCTATGATTTTATCTGCTATAAACTTGTATCCACTTCCATCTTTTTTATGAAAATATTTGTAATTTCTTGCAAAACTTCCTATAAGTGAACGAACTAGATTTGGTACTTTCTCATCATAAGCTTTGTCATTTTGTAACTGTTTTACTTTTTCTAACACATCTTTTGCATCTGAAGATGCACGGATAGCAAAGTATTTATTCATAACTAAGGTATCTGTTTTATAACGGTTATAAAAATCTTCAAGTTCATCTTTTGCATCATAAATTGAGATATTTTCTAAAACATCTAGTGCTACTACCCTTTGTGTCATTGTTGTTGATGTTTTGTACTGCTCTTTTGCTATGTTTATAACTTCATCATCTTCAAGTGGTGATAAAATTCTTAATGCTCTGTTTTTCATCGCACGGTTAGGGATGCTTTTGTCATCTAGTGAACTATAGATTTTTAAAAGTTTCTCTTTATAAGTAGAAGCTATCTCATTTGCTAGTTTTTCCCTAACTTCATATATAGTTTCAAAGTCAACCACTTTTTGTGTTTGCATAATCGCTGATACACTTGGAAGTTCTAAAAGTAAAGCTTTATAAGAGTTATCTATCTCTAAATCTAGTAGATAACCATAAGCATCTATAAAGTTTTTGTCTATCTTTTTGTTTTGCATCATATCTTTTAGAGTTTGCATAGCAAAATTTTGAGTTGCTTCGTATCTGTTGAAACTGTTTGTATCGTACTTCATCAAAAATGCAAAATCTTTTTCACTCTCTTTTAAAATTATCGGAGCAGAAAAGTCACGATTTATCGATGCTATAGGCATAGTAGAAAGATTTTCATAAATAAATACTTTCTCTTTTGCATCTATGATAAGCACCTCATCTACTAACTCTTTACCATTTTCATCTATAAGTCCAACTCTAAGTGGGAAGTAAAAATCATCCTCTTGTATAAACTTTAGTGTAAAAACACCATCTTTAAAAGATTGTTCAACATTTAGTATAGGTGTACCTTTTTTGTTGTACCAACAACTCTCAAACTGTGTTAGGTCTATCCCACTAGCTTCACTCATAGCCCATAAAAAGTCACTTGTAGTTACAGCTTGTCCATCAAAACTTTTGAAGTATAAGTCTGTCGCATCTCTAAACTTCGCTTTACCTAAAAGTGTATAAATCATCCTAATGACTTCTGCACCCTTTTCATAAACCGTAGCTGTGTAAAAGTTGTTCATAGATATATATGACTTTGGTTGTATCGGGTGTG
>CAZSWW010000012.1:0-14181 GCA_964611265.1 uncultured Sulfurimonas sp.
ATTACCTTTTGCTCGGCTCATATTTTTATCTCACTATAGTTTTTTTGCATTTTGTATAGTTTTATTTCTTACAAGTATAGTAATCTGATTATTTACTATTCTTTCTCTTGAATATAAAATGGCTACTAAAAGTAATAATACAGTAGTTGATATATACAAGATAAGATCAACTCCTCTACCTATACCAAAAAAACTAGCAACACTATCAGATAGATTTGGAAATATAATAAAAAAACTACCAATTATAAATAAAAATATTGAAACTAGTTTTCCTATATTTTTCAATTTATTTGAATATGCTAATAACAAGAGTGATAGAGCGATTAAAACTATTAAAATAATCTTTACAATAATCATGAACTTATCCTATTAAAAAAAATTTCTAAAAGTATGTTTATGATGTTAGAAACTTTTTGACCTTTTTGCACTGTATAATCATTATATACTACAGTACATGGAACCTCTTTGTATGTAAGATTATACTTTTGTATCATCTCAATTATCTCTGAGGCATGAGACATTCTGTTTTGAGTTATATTAAAATTTTGATTTGAAATATCTATAATTCTAAAACCATTATGTGAATCAGTTAGCTTTATACCTGTTGTAAGCATAGTGAAAAATATAGATAATTTTAGAAGAATTCTTTTAGTTTTTGACATATTTATAGTGTTGCCTAAAAATCTTGAACCTAATACTATGTCACAGTTATACTTTTTAATGGTCTTTTCAAACAGTTCTATCTCATTTGGATTATGTTGCCCATCACTATCTATTGTAACTGCATACTTTAAATTTAATGTTCTAGCAAAAACTATCCCTGTTTGAAGGGCTGCACCTTGACCTAAGTTTAATTCATGTGTAAGTAGGTATATTCCACTTAAATCATTTAATATCTTAGAACTAGCATCTGTTGAAGCATCATCAACAGCTATTATAGTATCATTTGGTCTGGTTTTTTTTAAATTTGTAAAAAATTCTTTTACTATATGTTCTTCATTATATATGGGAACTACTATGGCTATATCACTACTCATCTTATAACCTTTTTAATATTTTTTTTATTTTATTGTGTGGTTTTGATGTACAAAATGTTGCAAGAAAATAATCAAAATTTATCTTCATCTTACTATATAAGTAGATTGATAGATTTTCATCTAACAATTCATAAGGGTGGATATATATTACAGGTTTTTTAGCATTTTTTAGCATTTTAGTAAATAGATGATTTAATATTGGCATCGGTAAAACTCTTAGATAAAATCCACCACTAAAAGGTAATATAAGTTTTGGGATAGGTATCTCAACTATAAAATCATCTTTAAGTTCTACTTTAAAAGGCTCTTTTTTATCTTCTGAATTTCCATACATATATGTTTTAAATGGGAAGTATGATGATGAGTATTTATAACCTGCTTCTAATAGCTCTTGATAATATTTTTTATCATTTGGCAATGACCAACTAGGGCTTCTATAGCCATTAACTTCACTTGAAATTGTATCTTCTAGTATTTTTTTAGCATCATTTATAGAGTTTATCCAATCTTTGAAATTCTCTTTATAAATTAGGTTGTGTTTATACCCATGAGATGCTATTTCATGCCCAGCATTGTAGATTTTTTGAACAATATGTGGGTATTTTAAACAGAATGTTCCTAGAACAAATATAGTTGATTTTACTTGAAATTCTTCACATAACATTAACCATTTATCAATTATACATTCATAGTTTATATTATAATCTTTAATTTTGATAAGATTGAAATTAGCATCTTCTAATTCTTCTAAATCTAGTGTTAACCATATTTTATGATTTTTATAGTTGTCAGGTAGTTTAGAGTCTATATCCATCTTTAAAACCTTTTAAATCTTTACTTATTATAACAAAATAACCACCAATTATAGATGGTATGATTTGTATAATATGAAGTAATATAGCTGTAGCAACTGCTTTTTCATATACTATACCATAGCTAGTTAGCATATATATAACAGCTAAATGAAATGTTCCAACCCCTGCTGGGGCGATAGGTATAGCCATACCAATAGCAGAAGCAAGATATACTAAAAAATATTGAGTTATACTAAGATCAAAATTTACTACATATTTTAAAAAGACAATAAAAAAACTAGCATTAATAAACCATACTAAACTGGTGTAAAATGATGCACTAAAAAATATACTAAGAGTTAAAGTTTTTGATATAGTTATAATTATTTTTTTTATATAAATTTTTAAGAATCGAGATGGTATATATCTTAGGAGATAAAAAATAAATTCCTTTTTTTGTTTTATAAGATAAAAAAATAGAGTTAAAAATATGATAAATATCATTGGTAAGTAGTATGAATATGCATTATCTGACACTAAAAGTCCTATCCCAAAAATAGTGGCTAAAGCTATAAATAAAACATCAAAACTTCTATCAAGAGTAAATATAGCAAAAGAATTATTATACGGTATCTTAAAAAATTTCTTTAGAAAAAAAAGTCTTGATAACTCACCGAGTCTGCCAGGAAGGATTATATTTAAAAGTGAAGCAAGAAAGTATGCTTGTAAAGATGCTTTAAAAGAACAACTATTTTTAGATATTATCATCCATCTATAAGACATAAAAACATCACTCAAAACAGAGTATATGATGATTAAAATTACATATATATAGTTTATTTGCTCAAACTCTTTATAGATAAGTGTTAAATCTATGTTGTAAAATATATATAAAAATATACAAAATGGGATAATAAGTTTTACAAATGTGTTGATGTTAATACTCCGCTAGGTATCTTACAATTATATTACCAAGTTTATTTGCTATTTTAAAAGGTATATATCTCCATAGCATAGATGCAAATTTATATTTTGAATAGATATCTTTACCTTTATTCATATTTGTTATTAGATCTATTTTAATTGGTATTGCACCAAATTTCTTTTTAAAAGTATATGTACCAGATAGATAACCTGACCTACCAAAATCAAAAATAGTTTTTTTCTTTTGAATAGATGCTACTTTGATAGCTTCTGAAAATAGATAATAACCAGCTTTAGATGATGAATAGTTATTATCTCTTCCAACCCATCCTGACCAAGCTATATTATCATCATAAAGTATGCAAGTTGTATATATTGGTTTTTCATCTTTATAGCAGATAAAAAAATCAACATCATCTTTTAAAACATGAGCCAAATCATTAAAAAACTCTATAGCATAAGCAGGACTTCCAAGTGTGTGCATAGATTTGGAATATAGAGTATAAAAATCAACTATTAGTTTTTTATCATTACCTTTTTTTAGTGTCAAGTTTTCTTTATATGATTTTCTTATGTATGTTCTACATCTTGATTCTATATGGTTTTGCATAATATATTCAAAATTATGAGAAGATATATCCAACCTCATAGTTACAGTATCATTTTGTTTAAACTCTTTATAATTTGGGTTTAAAACTTTTACTATGTATTTAAAATTTTTAGTTTCTTTCAGTAGAGTTTGAACATCTTTATACTCTATATCTGTATAACTTAAAATTGGTAGGTAAGATATAGTTGAAGTAAATTCTAAAAAAGATGGAACTATATGAAACTTATGATACTTGTTGTAGTAAAAATACTCTAACACTACAATTTCAAATCTTTCTATAAATTTTTTGCTAAATGGTTGGTTGAGATTCAAAATTTAACCTTTGTAATCTTTGTTGTATAGATTGTGAAGCCTCATTAAAAGCATCAATTATTGTTGCTCCAAATGCTTTAGAAGACATCTTTTTAACTTCCTCTTGAGCTTCTTCAAATGATAAGCCTTTTTTATACTCTCTATCACCTATCATACCTATAAAAGTCTCAGCAAATGCAAGTATTTGAGCTTCTATAGGGATATCATTTCCTACTAGTCCATAAGGATAACCATTTCCATCATATCTTTCATGATGATATTTGATAATCACAGATATAGGGTATTTACTCGAGATTGGGTGTACAATTATTTCTCCTATTATTGGATGATATTTAATTATATCAAAATCATCATCTTGAAGTATATCTTTAGAGTTTATAAGTGTACTTATATCTCCAGCCATTCCTATATCGTGTATAGAAGCTGCCATCTCTATATTTTTGATTTTATCTTGCCCTAAAAATAACTTTTTAGATACTTGTGAAGCAACTATAGATACTTTTTTTGAATGATTTTTATAAAAAATATTTTCATCTTCAATATTTATAGTCGTAGATTGTAAAAAGTTTAAGTATGTATCTATAATTTTGCTGTCTTCTGTTAAAGTTAAAAGTAAAGTACCAGAGAGTTCTAAAAAAGCACCGATACTACTTATCTGTTTTGAGCTAAGTTTATCTTTTCCATACACTTCTAGTTTATAAGGTGTATTTCTAATATAAAAAAGTTTTTTAACATCATCTTTATCAACAATAGTACCTAACTTTATCTCTTTTGTATCTGAGTATATTCTAACTCCATCAACTTTTGATACTTTTATAATAAGCGATAACATAAATTTTAAGAAACTATCATGACCTAATTGAGCACCATGAATATGTTCTGAAATTATTTTTGAATGGTTTTGTATTTGCTGGTCTATATTTGTTGTATCAGCTTTTTTTAATACATTATAATACTGTAGAATCATCTCTATAAATCCTGCATACTCATTTAAATCAATTGTTTTTAAAGAGTAAAATCTTAATAGAAATTTTTGATTATTACTAATATAGTTATAAACTCTATATCTACCTGTTGGTTTATCTCTTTTTCTAGTAGAGTCTTTTAATTTTAATGGTACAAAAATAGTTTGTTCATCATCTGTAGTATCTTTATTTAATAGTAAAAAACTATTTCCTCTTTTTTCATAAAAAGCAGCATATTTTGCACCTATTTCATCTTTGTAAGATAATATATATTCTTCAACTTCTTCAAGATTATCTATTCTTCCTAAGTCTTCAAAAAAAATATTTTGTGATTTAAAAATTGAGTTTTGAATATGTTTATTTTTTGTACTATAAAGTATATAAGATACAAAAGCCACTATTAAGATTAATGGAAATATACCTATGCTATTATCTATATTATCCAAAAAAAGATTTAAATTATATTTTATAATCTCTGGTAGTTCATAGTTTAAATAATACCTTATATCTTCAATCATCTCTTTCTTTTCTTTTGTTTAGCTATATCATTTAATTTTTTTATATATTTTGAATTATCTATTTTATATACAATAACATCCCCACCATTATACCAAGTTTCTAAATTATTATGTGTAGAGTTATAAATACAAATCCACTCTTTAATGTTATCAGACATATCATTTTTCCATCTTAGCCACCAATCTCCAGAACCCTGATAGCTATTTGCAATATGTTCTTGAATAATAAAAATAGTTTCAGTAGGTATCTTAAGGTATTCATCTCTAGGATCATAATTAAAGATAAAAGTGTTGGTACCAACATGAAAACCTTTTCCAAGCACTTTAGAATATGCTTGATTATCAGCAATTATTGTCCAAGTAAATGCTTGATAATTAGTCTCAATATCATATATAATATATGAAGATTCTGCATATTCTATATCTGTTATTTTTTGCCAAAATATCTCTTTATTATGCCATTTTGGAGTACTAAGGATAATCAACAATAACACAAAAGCAAATATATATGGAATTTTCTTTTCATAAGTTTTTTTTGTAAAAAATCTAATAGGTTTAATAAATATAGCATAAAAAACAATACCACTAATCAATGAAAATGATAAAAGTAAATAAGTGATGCCCCTTTGAAAAAAAACTAAAGATGGAAAACCAAAATTATTTGCAAAAAATATAACCATTGTTATTATGGGGACATAAGCAAAAGAGTTTAGTAGAAACTTTTTCTTAGAAAAAAATGAGTACAGTAAAAATAAAATACTAACTATTATAAATATTATTTGTATATCTGTATGTAATATCAATTCTATTGTATTATCATCTTCTATAATATTCTCTGTATTTTGTTTTGTCGATAGGAGTTCGTCTAGTATAGGCATAGCAGCACCAACATCTTCTGGTAAGCCATATTTTATCATGGCGAACATCCATAAATTACCTAAAAAAGAGGCACCTAAAATACTAAGTAAACCTTTTTTAAAAAGTTTTAATGAAAGTTTTTGATAGATGATGGAGTTAAAAAGGATTAAGATGCTTATAGGTATAAGAAAAACAACAGAACCTCCATGAAATGTAAAAGCTAAAAAAAGAGTGAGTGAATAAAGTACTAAATATCTATTTTGATTAGTTTCTAATGTTTTTATAAAAAAGTATATATATGGTAGAAACATCATAGATGCTAACTCATAAGCTAAACCACTTGAGTGTCTCCAAAAGAGATCAAAGTCTGAGACTCTATCTTCAAATCTTGGTATATCAATCTCTGGTATATTATAAATGGACAAATTAAAAAAGTTTATAATTTCTGGTGAAGCAACTTTTATTAAAATACCTGTAAATATATGATTTATAGGTGACATAAAAATCATTGAGAAAGATAAAACACTAAAAAGAGCACTATAATTTGAATTGGTAATTTTATATACTACATAATAGATGCCAAAAAGTAAAAATAAAACACTAAAGAAGGGGTATATATTAAAAATAATAAGTGAGTTTATATTTGAAATAGATTTCAAAAAAAACACTAGAGTAGCTTGTCCATACATATCAGCACCGAAAGTTTTCCCATCTGCCCAAAATATACCTTTACTCATAAAACCTACCCACTCAATAAATTGTGCTATATCTGGTAGAGCATCACTTAATGTATAAAGACCTCTAATAGCAAATAGATAAGCAGAATAAAAAAATACAGTAAAAAATATAATGTACTTTAGAAGTTTAACTATAGTTATATTATTGAAAAAATTATTTATATACTCTTTTATTTGTTCTATTTTATCTTCATATATTATGCTTTGAAACTCTACAAAATCTAATACTTTGCAATAGATTGATACTTTTGTAGATTCAATATAAATTGATAAACTTTGTTTATAAAAGTATTTAATAAACATTAATTTTGTAATTAGCAAAGAGATGATAAATATAGGAATAGAATATATTTTTAATTCTAATAATAATGGAATTATAAATAATACATAAGAAAGCATATACAAAATATTGAACATTATTTTATCAGATAAATTTTTTATATGCTCTTGAGGGAAGATTTTCTGAGGAAGAATATAAAATACAAAGTATATAAATATAGCAAGTACAAATAAAGCAACAATATTTATAGAAAATATCTTATTTAATATATCTACATTTACCATTTGTAATAATTATTTCTTATCTAGTCCATAGTACAGTAAATTCCATCTAAATAACTCACCATCATAATATCTAGTAGTAAAATCTAAAGGCAGTAAAGAGATAACTTTACCTTTTCCATACTTAATTTGAGAAGCTAAAATATCCCCTTTTTTATCTTTAACAAGTACACCACTATTAAATACAAAATAATTTTGTGCAAATTTATCTATTTTTAAAGATAATGTATCTAAATGTTCAAAACCTTTTTGATTAATTAAATTTTTAAATACTATGTTATGCATATCAATTTTAACTAAATCTATTTTTTTTGCTCTAAAATGTAATGTTTTTATACTTTCACCTAAAAAGCTTAAGTTTTTTGATTTCTTATAAAGTTTTTTTAATATTTTTCTATCACTTCTTTTTATATCAGTAGTGTAGTTTTCATACCCAGTAGCAAATATACCAGATTCCATCCATAATACACCACCTTGTTTAATCCACCATTTTAAAATCTCTCTTTCTTTTGAAGACATATTGTAGGAGTAGCATATATTTTCAAAAAGATCATTAGACACTCGTTTAAAATTTTCTACCCAAATTGGTTGAATATATATAAAATCATATAAAAAAGGGTTACTAAGTAGTTTAAAGAAGTTTACATCAGGGAGAAAGGCTGATTTATATCTATAAGGTATTTTATCGTAAAAGTTATCATTAAACTTTCCTTTAAAATCAATATTATATGATAAAGAGATAAAAGGAAAACTACCCAAAAGTTCTCTACCTATAGTTTCATCTTTTAAGTATTCACTTGGATAACTATTATAAATTATTGGTGCATAATTAGGTGAGAGCAGTCTATCATCTAAAATACTTATAGTTTTATCTGATGTATAACAACCAGTAAATAGAATTGTAAATATAAATAAAAATAAAAAATAGCAATACTTACTTTTCATAAATACCTTTTAATAGAATATTATTTATGCTTAAAAGCAAAAATAGTTCCATTTTAAAAATAAGCAGAGTAATAGTAATAGTCAAGATTATTTATAATTTTTTTTAAACCTTTATTTGAAAAGTACCAAAATACAACAGCTCCAGCTAAAAGCCCTATTACTGTATATTCATAACCTAAAAGCCTACTTAATATTAATCCAGTCAATACATTTACTATCACACCATAGAATATAGCAGTTGTAGCATATCTTTCTCTTGAAAATGAAAAAATCAATAGAACATTCATTAAAGCTTTTACTAAAAATAGGTATGCTAGTGAAGCAACTCCAAACAGTGTAGGAATAGGTTGGATAAGCATATTGCTTAAGCTTTCATTATTAAAAATAATAGATAGATAATATATAATAAAAAAGGATAAAAATACTACAATTACTGCAACGATTAAAAAAATTATATTAAATTTATTTATATAGTTTATAATCATTTTATTGTAACTATCCACTTCATTATATTTGTAATCTTTAGTTGCTCTATTGATTCTAATAAGAACTTCTGAGATACTGACTTCTGTAACTCCAACCATAAATACAAGTGATATCAAAGCCCAATCCAGTCCAAGTTCATAATTGATGTTAAACCATATTATATATGGATTATTTTCATAATCTGCACTCCATGCTATATATCTATCTGCAACTAAAAAGCTAAAATAAAAAAATCCATATAAGAAAAAAGGTAAAAGAGTATGAAACAATACCACTGTTTTTGGAAGAATTGCATCTTCTGCTTCAGGATTAAACTGTTCAAGTTTATTTAGTTTTATATTTGAATATATATATATAATTATATTTAATATACCTAAACCAATAATCTGAGATATCACTAACTCAAATTCAAGAAGCCTATATAGTACAAAAACTAAAATAACACCACCTAAAGTAAAAGATACAATATCAATGAAGTCTTCTAATGCATAATAGATAGAAAAGCTTAGATAAAGTACAGATAACATTATATAAAAAGAGATAGCTAGTAAATACATATCTAAGGGGAAAAATCCAAATAAAAGATGTGTAACACTAAGTAATATAGCTACAAAAAAGATAATTTTAAAACCAAAGATATATAGTTTTTTAATGATTTTTGCAGCAAGCATATGTTGTTCTACCTTTATATAATATATCCCTTGCCTACCTATAATCTGTGCTATACCACCAGTAACCATAAGTGCTGTAAAAGAACCTATAGCAATTCCTGTTGCATCTGCTACACTTATCTCCGTGCTAGACCATAGAGAATAACCTATAAATATAGTTGCTGTTATTTGTATTAACATAGGTAGTGCAAAAGCAAGACCTTTTATATAGTTTTTAGTTATTCTTGGAACTATAGGTATAATCTCTTCTACTGATATAGGTTTTTCATCATAATCAAAATGTTCTATAAAAACTTCTAATTTTTTTGCTAGTTCAAATAAGTTCTCACTGTTGTATTCATTTTTAGCATCTATATCTCTTAGTCCATAAGTTTCAAGTAGTGCTGTTATCTCCCAATGATTAAAAGGTTTCCCTTTTTCAAAGATGATGTTTTTATAAAGTTCTTTATATCTTTTTTGTTCTGTCATAAGTTTTAGGGTTTTCTTTATTGTATTGTTCAAAAAGTTCTTCATAGCAATCACGATAGTTATCAATCATATCTATTATCGTAAAACCATTTAGCACCCTTTGTCTTGCTTGAATCTCCATCTCTCTATAAGATTCTAAGTTATTTAATATATCTATGGTGTAATCTGCAAACTCTCTATATGCTTTAGGTTTTGCAACAAAACCATAGCCTTCTAAAACCTCAGTAGTTCCACCAACATCTGAAGATACAACAATTTTCTCACATGACATTGCTTCAATAACAACAAATGGAAAAGCCTCAGATATACTAGTTAGCATCACCACATCACCTTGATTAAATGCCCATGCAGGGTTGTTTGTAACCCCTTCAAATGAAAAGTTATTTTCAATTTCCAACTTTTTTACTAAATTTTCACATTTTTTATAGTAAGTTGCATCTACGGTATTACCAAATAGTTTAAACATAACATCTGGAATCTCTTTTGATACTAATTTACAAGTATGTATATATGTTTCTATATCTTTTAACTGGTCTATCCTAGCTAGCATCACAACCGTTGGTCTATCATCTTTTGTTTGTCTTTTCATGGGTTTAAAAACATCAGTATCTATACCATTGTAAATGGTTCTTAGTTGCTCATCTTTTGCTCCCCATTGTACTTCCCACCGTTTATTGTAATCACAAACAGGTGATATAATATCTGCATATACATAGTTTAGTTTTGATACTAAAGTTATAAGTCCCATTAAAAACTCTTTAGTTCTATATGGAACTAACTCCCTTGAGCTAAATAGATACTGCTCCCTTATGTATATACCGTGTTCAGTTAGTAAAAATTTTGAACCAAACTTTTTTTTAGCTAATATACAAGGAAGACCACAAAATGCAGCAGCTGAAGAGTGATATATCTCTGCTTCTTTTATAGGGGCAAGAAGGGTTATAAAAAATCTATATAAAAATCGTAACCCTTCTACTAAATCCAAAACAGTCGGTATATTATCTTCACAATCTTTATATATCAAACCCATTTTAGTTTTGTAAGCTTCCCAAATCTCTTGTGAAGTAAAAATCTCATGATAGTCATAGTTGTTAAAATAATCGTGAAAATTAACTAAAACATCACCAAGATATTCAAAGTCATCTTTTATACCATAGATATAGTCTATAATTATGTTTAAAATAGGGATAAATTTTTTTTGAGATATTTCATCTCTTGATCTTATTTTTTCTTTATAAACAACAGAAAAAGCTGTCTCTTTTGTAAATTCTGATGGATCTAAAATACCCCAAAGTGGTACAGTTATCATATCTACTACATTTTTAGGTAATGGAAATTTTATCTTTAAAAATGGATTCATTTTTATAGGTAACAAAGTAAAATCTATCTCAGGAAGTTCACCTATTAGAACATGTGTCCAAGTGCTTACTCCTCCCGTTACATAAGGGTATGTACCCTCTGATGTTAAAACAACACGAATTCTATTCTCCAAAAATTTCATCCCCACTTATAAGAGCTGTTTCTATAAAGATTTTTCTTATATTTATACTATTTATCAATCTCTCATTTTCATTTTCAAGTCGTTTTGATAATTCTAGTGAATAATCTTTATAACTTCCCACTCCTGAAATATATCTATTTTTAAAACTTTGATTTGTTTTTTCTAAAATTTTTGATTGTTTATTTAAAATATCATTTAAATCATTATATTGTCTATAAAGATTATATTTGTTTTCTACTAAGTTTAAAACATTTTTTTGTGCCTGATTTAAAAGATTCTTTTTTTGCAGAGTTTCAAGTTTCATTTTTTGTAAATTCAAAAATATATCATCTCTTTGGTATATGGGATATTTAAATGTTAAGCTACTTTGCCATGCTATGCCACTAGTTCTATAGTTGTTATCTGGAGTTGTAGTTTTTGAGTTATTGTAACCTATTGTAGAAGCAAAATCCACTTCCCAGTCTTTTCTTGCATCTTCTAGTACTACATTTGCCTCTAAAAGTTTTAACTTATTTTCTGCGATTAGTACATCATTATTTCTAAGCAGAGTCATTCTTTTTAGATTTGCAAGATTAGAAGTTAATCTTGAAGTATCAAACCATCCTAAAACAAGTTTTCCTCTCCCACTAAAATCTATACTTTGCCTAAATATATGGTTATAGCTTTTATATAGTTGTGTTAAATTAAGTATATTTTTATCAATATTTAAAATTTCATTTTTAATGATTAGTTTATCTAAATTTATGGTTTTTAGAACTATCTCCCGTTTATTTAAACTTTTTAGTAAAAATTCTTTATACTTTTTTATCTTTTTTTGTATTTTTAACTGTTCTTGAACTATAAGCAAATTTGTATATATATCTAACCCTAAAAGTGTGACCTGCTCTTTTGCCTTTAAATATTTTAATTCCGATAGTCTATTTTCTAAATATGGTTTTTTTGTATAGATATAGTTTTTTTGACCATCATAAATTTTTTTACTAAGAACAAATCCAGTATCTATACTAGATTTGGTTTGAAATCCACCTGTTTCTAAAATCTCTCTATTGTAAGATAGAGTTGTTAATGCAGATAAATCAAAATTATACCTATCTTGAGCTATAAGATTTTTTATTTTTGTTAATTGTTTATCTATATAACTGTTGTCATAATAATTGTTTTTAGAGATTAATCTATGCAGATAGCTTTTAAAATCAAATTTTATTTTTTTATATGGTTTTTTTTGTACTAATTCTTTATAATAATTGGATTCTATAAATGGTATTTGTAACTTTTTTTCTTTAGTTATTTTCTTAATATTTGGAGGTTTTATATCTATTTTTTCTTTTGTATAGCTTTTTTTTAAATTCGTCTTTTTTCTTTTTGATAAATATATAATATGTCTTTTAGAAGTTTCAAATGCATCTTTATAATTTTTAGCTCTAAATTTTTTTATATACTTTTTTATATCTTCTTTTTTTATATTTACACCATAAATAGAGTACAAATTTTTATTTTTATTTATTTTATTTATAAATATATCAACAGTTGGGAATTCTTTTGCTATAGATATTGCTTTTTCTGCATATCTTGTACTTATGATAGTGATAGCTGCTTTATTTATATCTATTTTTGGATTAGAAGCTATTGATAATGAAATTAACAAACAAAATATAAATAAATATCTCATAATCCTAAACCCTAAACTTTTTTATGGTAAAATGTAAGTGATATTTTATCTAAAATTTACTTAACTAGAAGTACCAACCAAGCAATTAATAGGAAATGTTTTGAGAATAATTTTAATATATATAATTCTAGTTTTATTCTTATCATCTTGTAGTAGACCATTAGAAGATAAACAGTTAAAAGAGGGAAAAGATAACTTAGAAATAGTTTTAGAAGGGGTAGTTACCCCTAAAATAGAGATGAATATT
The DNA here is from genome assembly GCA_964611265.1 of uncultured Sulfurimonas sp. GTDB lineage: Bacteria > Campylobacterota > Campylobacteria > Campylobacterales > Sulfurimonadaceae > Sulfurimonas. The sequence continues at coordinate 13,304 of CAZSWW010000012.1, forward strand.
TTAGCACCTATATCTGGTGAGATAAGTGGTGTAAATATACAAAATGGTATGAATATAAAAAATTCTCAAAAGATTATAAACTATAGTTTAGTTGATGTTCAATTGAAAATACAAAAGATAAAATTTAAACTAAAACAAAAAAAACGATATCTTAATAATATAAAAAGTTCCATGGATAACACAATCTTACATAACAATAAAGAAAGATTAAAAAATATCTTTTATTTAAAGACTATAGGTGCAGCTTCAAAATTAGAAGTTGAAAATGCACAAAATAATTATATACAAAGTATGCGACAACAAAATGAGCTAGATTCAAGAATAAGTTTATTGGCTTCTGATATAGAGCTTTTAGAATATGACTTGAAAAATGAGAATAATATTTATAAAAAATATACCATAAAATCACCAATAGATGGTTTTGTAACAGAACTTAATGTTATCAAAGGACAAATGGTAAATATCAATGATAAGTTGGGGAAAATTATAAATATAAATAAAGTTATAGTAAAAGCTGGATTAGCTTCTGGACTTTTACAATATGTTCAAAAAGAACAAGAAGTTGAGATAAAATTTTTAACTACACCTAGAAAGATAGTAAAATCTAAAGTAACTAGAATTGTCCCTATTATTGATCCTAAATTTGGTAGGATGGTGGTAGAGATAGAACTTGACAATAAGGATATGGTATTACAGCCCAATACTAAAGCTCTTGTAACAATAAAAGTTTCTAAAGAAAAAAAGATTCTAATATCTCAAAATTTTGAAACTAGAAAAAATAAATTAATGGTAAAATCAGATAATTAAGCAAGAGAGTATAAAAGATTTCAATAATCTATGACTCTCTAAATTTAAAATTTTTAACAGTTTATAATTTC
>CAZSWW010000013.1:0-14152 GCA_964611265.1 uncultured Sulfurimonas sp.
CCATATCGTAACCGATATAACCTATAAAACCATCAACAAAACCAACATTTAACTTACTTACTGCTTCTTTGTATATGGTTGTGTCTATGTTTTTATAGTAGTTTTTCAAAAACTCGAAAGGGTTTTCATCTTTTGTATGTTTTATGTAGTTTTTATCTGTATAGATGGTTTTGTTATCAATATACTGAAGTCTCTCTCTTGCACCAATACATACAAAACTGTAATTACCTTCACTACCACCAGCACTCTCAAAAAGATATGTTATCTCATCTGAGAACATATCTTTTATCTTTGAGTAAACTGCTATAGGTGCTAGTTGGTCTAGTGTAAATTGCTTAGAGTAAATCATCTAGTATCTTACTAAAAAAGCACCAGCTTCTATACTACTTCTTATAACTTTAAGAGCAGTACGAGCTTCTTTATCATTGTTAAAAGGACCAACTAAAACTTTATTTAGTTTACCTACTTTTTTATAAGTATAACCATAACCTCTATCTGTAATAGATTTTAAAAACTTTTTGTTTGGTTCGTATTTTGAAAATGAACCAACTTGAGCATAGTATAATTTACCTGTAGTCTTTTTTGGTGTTACTTTTTTTTCAACTTTTTTTGCTACTGGTTGTGCAACAGGTTTAGGTTTAGGCTTAGGTTTTATAACAGGTCTTGGTGCTTTTCTTTCTACAACTGCATTTTCTTGCTTACTTTGCTCTTTTAGTCTTTGAGCAATATTGTCAAGGTTGTTATTTGAAGTGTTTTCTTGAATCACTTCTACTTCTTCAAACAAAGGTTCACTTTCAACCTCTTTTTTAATCTCTCTTGGATCAGGTGGTAAAACAGCTTGAGGTAAGTTATTGTTACTATCTGAAGAGATAGAATTCATAAGTAGTACCACTATAATTAAAATAATTCCTAATGTAGCTACAGCTAAAATAATTTTTTTATTATTGTTTGCTGAAGTACCTTTATTTAAAATTATATCATTGAGTTCGTTTTTTTCTTCTTCCATAAGTTATCCTTTTTTACATGTGTTTTGACCAAGAAGCACCACGCTCTTTGGCATAAACTTCATAAGGTAGAGTTAAGATATTATATTCATCAGGCATATCATTATTTGGAAACATTTTCCATTGTTTTGGTTGTTTTGCAGCTAATTTCATACTAATCATTTTACCAAGTTGAATAGCCTCTTGTAATGTTGTATGACCCTTGTGAATGTAAAGATGTAAATGACCTTCTGTTTTTGATTTATATGCTGTAAAGTTTATGTAACCTTCTTCTCGAAGTAAAAGTTGTGCTTTATGGTAAAACCTTTCAGGGTCTCTACCATTATAATCAATAACTATATTTTCAACCTTATCACGAGAATTTACAAGTGAATGAGCTACAGTTATATCACCTTTTAAGTGACTATTTATAACAGCTTGGCTTAATGGCGAATTAACTCTTTCAAATTTATTGTAAAAAGTGCGACCTTTAAATGATATTTTATCTACCACTTTATCACTTTTTACCCAGTAGTGATCACTTATCATTTTGATAAGTTTCATATCCATAGCTGTCATAAATAGTTCTCCTTAATAAGTTGCTTGGTTATAGATTACAAAGTTTTGAGCCAATTCTTTTAACTCTTCTTTTATTTTTGCATGAAGTTCAGTGTTGTTAATATCATCTAAAACATCTGCCATTTTATTTGCTATAAATTCAAACTCTTTTTCTTTCATACCACGACTTGTAAGAGCAGGGCTTCCAACACGGATACCAGAAGTTACAAAAGGACTTCTTGTTTCACCAGGAACAGTGTTTTTGTTGATAGTTATACCAGCATTACCTAGAGCTGCATCTGCATCTTTACCACTTATCTCTTTTCCAACAAAAGAAACTAAGATAAGGTGATTATCAGTTCCACCACTTACAACATCATAACCTCTTTTAACCATAACTTCACCAAGCACTTTAGCATTTGCTTTTACTTGTTTAGCATAATCTTTCCATTCAGGTGAAAGGTTGTGTTTAAAACCAACAGCTTTAGCAGCTATAACATGAACAAGTGGACCACCTTGAAGTGCAGGGAAGATAGCAGAGTTGATTTTTTTAGCTATATCTTCATCATTTGTCATAATCATACCACCACGAGGACCTGCAAGAGTTTTGTGAGTAGTAGTTGTTACAACATCAGCATAAGGGAATGGGCTAGGGTGTTCACCAGCACATACTAAACCAGCGATATGAGCGATATCAGCAAATAAAATTGCACCAACTGCATCAGCAATTTCACGGAATTTTTTGAAGTCGATTTCACGAGCATAAGCAGAAGCACCACAAACAATAATCTTTGGTTGAACGATTTTTGCTATATCCATAACTCTATCGTAGTTTATACGACCATCAAGTTCAACACCATAAGTAAAACTTGAGTAATTTTTACCAGAAAAAGATGGTTTAGAACCGTGAGTTAGGTGTCCACCATGGCTTAAATCCATACCTAGAAGTTTATCTCCAGCTTTTAGTAGTGCTGCATAAACTGCACCATTTGCTTGGCTTCCTGAGTGTGGTTGAACATTTGCAAATTTACAATCAAAAAGTTCACAAGCTCTGTCAATAGCTAATTGTTCTACACCATCTGCATATTCACAACCACCATAGTATCTTTTCATAGGGTAACCCTCTGCATATTTGTTAGTAAATACAGAACCCATAGTTTCCATAACTGCTGGAAGGGTAAAGTTTTCAGATGCTATCATCTCTAAATGGTCAGTTTGTCTCTCTAACTCTTTTTCACATAGGTTAAATACTTCTTCATCAAATTCTTTTAAAAAACTCATTTACAAAATTCCTCGTAATTAATATTCCAACCATTATACTAAAATAATCATAATAAAAAGATTAGAAGCTATAATTAGTTTAGAGTAATTTTAAAACAAGCTCCATTATTAATATTTTGAACTTCTAGTTTTGAATTCATATTTTTTTCTATAATAGTTTTTGACATATAAAGACCTATCCCTGTACCTTTACCTTGTTCCTTAGTTGTATAGTATGGTTCAAAGATTCTATTTATAATCTCTTTTGGTATACCACCTGCATTATCTTGTATAAAAACTTTATTTTCTTCAAATTTTATTTTTATAACTGGTTCTTTAACTTTGTTTTCAAGTAATGCATCTTTTGCATTGTTTAAAAGATTTAAAATAACTTGTTGAAATTCACTTTGAAAACCGTTATATACAAATTCATTTCCAGATATTTCTACATCTATCTCATATCTTTCAAATTGGGCTGATACCATTTTATAAACTATATTAGCTGTTTCTTTAACATTAAAATCTGATTTTGTTTTGTCAATTCTGAAAAAATCTTTGAAGTCATTAATCGTATTAGACATATATTGGATTGTGTTATAATTGTTTTCTATAAACTCTTTTATAAACTTTTCATCTATCTCTTCGTATATATAATCATATTCCAAATTTTGTATATTTATGCCCAACTCATTTAGTGGTTGTCTCCATTGATGTGCGATAGCACCTATCATTTCACCCATAGCTGCAAGTTTATTTTGTTCTTGTAGTAGTTGTAATTGTTTAGTGTTTTCTTTTAGTGCAATTTTGATTTTGTTTTCCAACTCTATGTTAAACTCTTCAAGTCTAAGTGTATTTTTTTCAGTTTCATCTTGAACTTTTTTATCAAGGTATTTTTTTGTTTTTTGGATATTTTTATTTACTATTTTTGCCATTTGTGCAAATTCATCATGAGTGTTTATTTTGATTGGTTTAATTGTATCTGTTATTCCACGAATATAATTTGAAAAACTAACTAATCCATGACCAATTTTTTTAATAGAGGTTGTTATATCCAAAATAATGATAAAAGAAAAAATAAAAATAAAAATAAAAACAAGACTAATAAGTAAAAAGTTAAATATTTGTTCATTTGTGATTTTATCAATAATTTGTTTCATTTTATAGTCAATATCTAAGGCATAATTTTTTTCAATATCTCTCAATATATCTATTCTTTTTGTTGAAGTTTCATACCAAAGTAAAGCATTATCCCCTAGTATATTATCACCTAAACTCTTAATATTATTGATAGCTTCTTTATCGTTTATATTTACGATTTTATCAATTTCTTTTATTGAAAGTAAGTTTTTATTTTTTCTAATAACAGATAAATTATCTTTATAGTTAGAAAATACAGATTTAATCTTATGTAAGGATATTAATTCACTTTTTGTTGTAGTCGATAAGTTTTCATATTTTTCTATATATTTTAAAAGTTGGTTATACTGTTTTTTAAATTTAACAGCATATTTTTCATCATCTCTAAGTAGATAGTTTTTAAAGTTATGTATTAAACCACCATATCCTATAATATTTTTAATATCAGAAATAATTTTACTTTTTACAACACGACTAAAAGCTATCTCCCTTAATTTTTGAATTTTATCTATAACTGGATTATTCATCTTGTTATTAAAATATTTTAAATGTTTAGGGTTAATAGAGTTTTTAAAATTATCCAAATAAGTTTGTTGTGTACTATATAGTGAACTAAACCATCTATAGTATTTATCAGACATTGTTCCTGAAGCAAAGGCACTATTTAAGACAGCTCTTTCAATTCCAGAGTTTTCTTTAGCTTTTAGTAAGTTTATATAGGAAAATATCATTTTTGATATTTCACTTTCAGTTGATATGGTTAAAAAATAAGAGATATGATTTAAAAGGTTGTTATTTATATATGAAAAATATTTGATAATTTTTGTAGCATGAAGTTGCTTAGAATCAATTTCTTGTCGTACAGTTGCTATTGTTTTTAGTTTATTTAGTGCATTATTTAAGTAGATATTATAAAATTTATCATTTAACAAAAGGTTCTTTTGTAATATTTTTAATTTTTCATCTGTAATTTTTCTTTGTATAAGAAGTTTTGTTAAAAACTCCTTTTTCTGAGAACTTATATAACCAGCACTAAGTCCTCCCTCTTTTTGAAGCTCGTGGATTAGGTCATTTATATATTTGCTATTATCTAGGAAATATTTGATTCTTAATAATTCAGATCTTTTTTCATAGCCCAAATTAGTAGAATGAAATATAAAATAACCAAGTGCAATAACTGGGATAAATAGTGCTAAAATTAGTTTTGTTGTTGTATTTAAACTTGTTAAATAAAACAGATTTTATCCCTACCTGTATGTTTAGCTTCATATAAAGCTTTCTCAATATTTTCTATCATCTCCTCTTTGGTATTTACATTTTCTATATTAGTTACACCAAAGCTACAAGTTATTTTTATATCATTTTTAAATATATGTTCTTGGATAAGTTTTTTTAATCTATTTGCTACTAATAGAGTGTATTGAGATGATGTTTTTGGTAAAAGTTGTATAAATTTTTTGCCACACCATCTAGCAAGTATATCATTTTGTGAAATATTTTTATCTACTATATTAGCAAGTTCTATTAATATCTCATCACCAATTTTATTGTTATAAGTTTCATTTATCTGTTTAAAATTATCAATATCAAAAAGTATAATTCCTAAATCTTTTTTATCTCTTTTAGATTTTTTAAACTCTTTTTTTAGTTCATCTTCAAAGTAAGTTCTATTTGCTAATTTTGTAAGGTCATCAGTATATGCTTTGTATTGAAGTTCATTTTTTTTGATAGTTAGATTTGTAATCTCTGTAAATATAATTATAGAGTGAAGTGTATCTTCCATCTGTTTAATCGATATAACAAATGCTTGAGGTTCTGACTCTTCATTTATCATAGATACTACTCTTTGATCGTCATCTAGGTTTTGAATCTCATCAATCCAATTATTTTCATCTTTTGGATAAAAAAAGTCGCCATAATTTACAAAAACATTAGAGATAGATTGATATTCAGAATTAAATTGTTCAATATCACTTAATCTAAAAAATTTTAAAAAATTTTTATTTGAGTAAATAATATCGTTATTTTTATCTAAAACTATTAGTAGGTTTAACATTTGAGTTATCTCATTTGTCAAAGTTTGTTGAGCTAAAAGTTCTTTTTCTATATTTATTTGTTTTGTTAGTTGTTCAAGTTTTTGTTTTAAAATTACAAAACTTATAGGTTTTAGTATATAACCATCAACATGTGTTTCGATAGCATCTATTAAGTATTCACTTTCACTATGTGCAGTTGTAAAGATAATATGCTGTTCAGGTTTTATCTCTTTTATGGTTTTTACCATGGTTATACCATCCATAACAGGCATTTTAATATCTGTTATGATGATATTTGGTGAGTGTTGTTTAAAAAGTTCTAAACCAATTTTCCCATCTTTAGCAATATAAAGTTCACTAGAGTAGTGACCTAAAAGTTTAGATAGTTTGTTACGAACACCATCCTCATCTTCTACATAAAGAATAGTTGGTTTAGTTATCATTTTTTATTCCTTAATTAACTCTTCAGAAGATAAAGGTTTCATAGCTGGAAAAAGTAAAACATCACGGATGCTATGCTCATTAGTAAGAAGCATTACTAGTCTATCTATACCAATACCTTGACCAGCAGTTGGTGCCATACCATAGCTTAGTGCTTCAACAAAATCTTTATCCATTTCGTGTGCTTCATCATCACCACTCTCTTTAGCATCCATCTGTCCCTCAAAGCGACTAAGCTGATCTATAGGGTCATTAAGTTCACTAAAAGCATTAGCTATCTCTCTACCAGCTATAAAAAGTTCAAATCTTTCTGTTAGTTCAGAGTTTGTATCACTTCTTCTAGCTAGTGGAGATAGTTCAACTGGGTATTCTGTAATAAAAGTTGGATTTATAAGTTTTTCTTCAACAAATGCATCAAAAAGTTCACCTTGAAGTAAACCTAAGTTTAGTTTCTCATTTACATCTATATTGTGTTTTTTTAGGTAGTTTACAATTTGTTCTTTATCATTTACAATATCTGCTGGAACACCACCAACACTTGTTAGTGATTCTATAAGTGGTAGTTCTACAAATTCTGAAAAATCAACTTCCATATCACCATAAGGTAATATACTTGGTAGATCAAGATGCTCAAAAAGATACTGAAAATACTCTTTTGTAATCTCGATTAAGTCTTTGTAAGTTTTATAAGCCCAGTAAAATTCTATAGATGTAAATTCAGGGTTATGAGTAGCATCCATACCTTCATTTCTAAAGTTACGATTTATCTCAAATACAGCTTCAAATCCACCAACTATAAGTCTTTTTAGATAAAGTTCAGGTGCAATTCTTAAGTATCTATCAACACCAAGAGCATTATGATGAGTTACAAATGGTTTTGCATTTGCTCCACCAGCAATAGGGTGCATCATAGGAGTTTCAACTTCTAAGAAACCTTTTTCTTCAAAAAAGTGTCTAGTTAGTGAGATAACACGAGAACGGATTTTAAAAGTGTTTTTAACCTCTTTGTTCATAATAAGGTCAAGATATCTTTTTCTGTATCTTATCTCTTTATCTGTTACACCATGAAATTTTTCTGGAAGTGGTGAAAGAGCTTTTGTTAATAGTTGAAATTCACTAGCATGTAGTGAAAGTTCACCTTTACCAGTTACAAATGGATAACCAGTTATCTCAACAATATCACCAACTTCTATCATCTTTTTAAATATAGTGTTATAAAAACCTTCAGGTAGATTATCACGAGCGATATATACTTGTAAAACACCACTTTCATCTTCTATGTTTACAAAACTTGCTTTACCCATGATACGAAGTAGTTTGATACGACCACTAACTGTGTAGTGTCTATGCTCATCTCTTTTGTTCTCTTTGTGTTCAATATCTGCATTAACTTTTAAGTACTTAGATATAGTGGCATTTCTTTTTGATTTGTTAGCATAAGGGTTATAACCCTCTTTTCTTAGCAACTCTGCTTTTTCAATTCTTTGTTGAATAAATTTATTTTGAAACATTAATGATTTTCCTTTTGACATTGTTTACAAATCCCATATATTTGCATTGAATGGTCTTGCATTTTAAAGTTTAATTGTTCAGCAATCTTATGCTGTCTATCTTCGATTTGTTCATCAACAAACTCTGTTATATTTCCACATTTTGTACAGATTAAGTGGTCATGATGTTCTTTTGCTCCTAGCTCATATTTTTTACCTTGAGCCCCAAATGATAAAGATGTAACTATAGAAGATTCTTCTAAAAGAGATAATGTTCTGTAAACAGTAGCAATACCAGTTTTTAAATCAGGATATTTTTCTTGTATAAGATGGTGTAATGATTCAGGGGTTAAGTGTTCATCAGAACCATATAAAGTTTCTAAAATCACCTCTCTTTGGATAGTAAATTTTAAATTATTATCTTTAAGCAAAGCCTTAAAGTTATTTAGTAATTGTTCATATTCAATGGTTTTTACATTAAAATTTGTTGTTATTTTAGACATCTATTTCGCCTCCATCTGTTGTTTCATTTTTTCTTCTAGTTGTTTTTTTGTTTCATCTACTATATCTTTGGTAGTGTTTTTTACTGCATCTTCTACACTTTTCTTTTGTTCATCTATAGCATCATTTAGTGTTTCATTTGATTGGATAGGTTCTAGTTTCATGATAAACCCACCAGTTTCAACTAAAATAGGAAACAAAACACTGTTTTGCATTTTTGAGTCTATCAATGATTTAACAGCTTTTACATTATATGTTGCATGAGCAATAACTGCAGCGATTAAGAAAAATTTACTTGCACCAAATAAAAATCCTAAGATTCTATCAACTGGACCTAACCCACTTACAGAACTTAATTTTTTAAAGACAAAACCTAAAGTTATCATAATCAACCAAAAAAGTGCTAATGTAGCTAAAAATCCAGTGAAACTAACAGCTGCATCATTTTGAAACCTAAATATAGTATCGTTTAAAGTTTTTCCAACTGTATCACCCATTCTTGAAGCTACAAAGATACCACCTATAATACCTATTAGTCCAAAAAGTTCTTTAAAGAAACCGTTTATAACACCTTTTAAACCTAAAAGTAAAATGATAACTGCTGCTACTAAATCAAAATAATTGATATCCATTAAATCTCCAATCTTTCTATTTCTGCTCTATTTCTACCATTGTTTTTTGCCCGATAAAGAGCTTTGTCAGCTCTTGCAATAAATATATCAGGAGTATCATCTTTTTGTATTGATGTTGCTCCTATGCTTATAGTAACACCAAAGCTATTTTTATCATAACTAAGTTTCGATTTTCTAATCAAGTTTAGGATTCTATCTAAAACAACTTTACAACCATCTTCATTTATTCTATTTAGTATGATTGTAAACTCTTCTCCCCCATATCTAAAAGCTCTATCCCCATCTCGTAGAGTTTTTTTAAGAAGATTTGCTATAAAAATCAACACTTTATCACCAACTACATGACCATAAGTATCGTTAAAATTTTTAAAATGATCTATATCTATCATAAGTAGATACATATCTAATGATTTTGTTTCTTTTTTACATACTCTTGTAAGATATGAATTTAATGACCCACGATTATGTATCTTTGTTAGTGAGTCAATATTTGAATTTCTTTCAAGGATTCTTATTTGAGTTGTTAAGTTAGAAATTGTGTCATGTGCATTTTGAATCTCTTTTGCCATATTTTTTTGAATAGACATAAATTGTTCTGTATGACCATATAAGTCTGTAGATTCGTTGCATTGGTTTAGAGTTTCTATCTGTAGTTTATTAAGTTTATCTAAATATTGGTTCGTTTTATTGTATGAATCTAAAGAATCTTTTGCAATATCTTTATATATGTTTTTAAATAATTTTTTGTCTATAATTGTTTCAAAGTCATTTGTAGAAAAAATATCAGCAGTATCTCTAAAAAAGTTTACAATTTGTTCTTTTGAAATATAGTCTTCACTATCTATTTGTAAATTTAGATCATTGAATAATTGTGATACAAGAGACTTTATCTCATGCTTTTTCATAGAAACTTCCTTATAAATGTTTTGTAATTATACATATAAAAGCATAAAAAAAGCTTTTTTTGAGTAGAATTGCAAAAAAATTATATATATTAAGGTTTTATTATGAGTATTTGGACACCATCTAGTTGGAGAGAAAAACCAATTTTACAACAACCAACTTATCCAAATCAAGAAGAGTTAGATAGTGTTTTACAAGAGTTAAAAAACTATCCACCACTTGTTTTTGCTGGTGAGGCTCGTACACTAAAGAGTTCTTTAGCTAAGGTTGCTAATGGAGAGGCTTTTTTACTTCAGGGTGGGGACTGTGCTGAGAGTTTTAGTGAATTTCATGCAGATAATATCCGTGATAGTTTTAAAGTTATGATGCAGATGGCAGTTGTTATGACTTATGCAGGTGGTTTACCAGTTGTAAAAGTTGGTCGTATGGCTGGTCAGTTTGCAAAACCTCGTTCAAGTAATACTGAAACTTTTGATGGTATAACACTTGATTCATATCGTGGTGATATTATCAATGGTTCAGAATTTACAAAAGATGCCAGAGTTCCAGACCCTAAAAGAATGATAAAAGCTTATAACCAAGCATCAGCTACACAAAATCTACTTCGTGCTTTTGCAACAGGTGGTTTAGCTGACTTACATAAAGTTCATCAATGGACAACTGATTTTGCTCAAAGAGATGATGTGATGCAAAAGTATGAAAAACTAGCTGAAGATATATCTAACTCTTTGAAGTTTATGGAAGCTTGTGGAGTTACTTCTAAAACTTATAGAACTTTAAGAGAAACAGATTTTTATACATCTCATGAAGCATTACTTTTACCTTATGAAGAAGCATTTACAAGACAAGATTCTATCACAGGAGATTGGTACGATACATCTGCTCATATGTTATGGATAGGTGATAGAACTCGTCAACTTGATGGAGCTCATGTTGAGTATCTAAAAGGTGTTAAAAACCCTATTGGAGTAAAAGCTGGTCCATCTATGGATGCTGATGACTTAGTAAGACTTTGTCAAACTCTAAACCCTGACAATGAAGCAGGGCGATTAAATGTTATAGTTAGAATGGGTGCTAACAAAGTTGGAGATGACAAAACAGGTATGCAAAGACTTATCAGAGCTATAGAGAAAGAGGGACTAAAAGTAGTTTGGAGTTGTGACCCAATGCATGGTAATACTATAAAATCATCAAATAACTTTAAAACTCGTCCAGTTGATGACATACTAACAGAGATGAAACAATTTTTCCAAATCCATAAAGCAGAGGGGACTCATGCTGGTGGTGTTCACTTAGAGATGACTGGTAAAAATGTTACTGAGTGTATAGGTGGTAGTTTTACAGTGACTGAGGAAGATTTAAGTTCTCGTTATCATACTCATTGTGACCCTAGATTGAATGCAGATCAATCTTTAGAACTTGCATTTTTGATAGCTGATTCACTAAAAGAAGCACAAAAATAAAACTTTTACTTTTTATATTTATCTTACTTGCATCTGTTTTATCAGATGCATCTGCTATGAGTGTTAAAGAGAAAAAACAAAAGTTTAAAGATTTGTTAGTTCCTGCTATAGATAGAGTTTATAACGACTTACAAAATCAATACGATGAAATTAAAACTTTAATAGATACAAATCAAAACCATCCAAAAATAGATAAACTTATGCAAGAATATTCTGCTAAAGATAAGCAAGATTTACTCCAAAGAATAAAACCACATCCAAAAAGTATAGCTATAGCACAAGCAGCTATTGAAAGTGCATGGGCTACTTCAAGGTTTACACATATTGCAAATAACCTTTTTGGAGTATGGTCTCTTAATGAAAATGAATCAAGAATACAAGCTTCAAAAACAAGTGGTAAGTCAGCTGTTTATGTTAGAAAATATAACAGTATAGTTGAGTCTGTAAAAGACTACTATAAGGTGTTAGCAACCTCTAAGGTTTTTGAACAATTTAGAATACAAAAAATGAAAAAAGATAGTATATATGAGTTGGTAAAAAGACTTGACAAGTATTCTATAAGAGGTAAAGTATATACTAATGAGTTAGAATCTATTATAAAATACAATAAATTTTATGAATTCGATAAAAAAGTAGAAAAATGAAAAAAATAATCTTATTATGTTTTATTGTCTTATCTCTATTTTCATCTGATTATAGATATAGAAAATACGATCATGTAAAAAAGTTCTATGAACCATTGATAGAAAAAACTATTGATTTAGGTTTAAAATACAATGTCCCTCCATCAGCTATACTAGCTATAGCAGGAGTTGAATCTGGTTATGGTAGAGGATATGTGGCTAAAATAAGTGGTAATATTTTAAGTCTAGGGACAAATAAGGGTGAAAAAGAGTTACCTGCACTTTATCTACCAAATATTAAAAATCCATATAAAATTATCTATAATCCAAAAGAGATAGCAAAGTATAAAAAAAATGAACTAAGATATAAAAAAAGAGCAAGAAGTCGTAAGAAAGATTATAGACCAAACCCTTATGCTGGTACATCACAAAATTTACAATATTTTGATGAGCATCCAAAAGAGAAAGTTAAAGCAAACTTGGCTTGTATAGAAGATTTTTGTAAAGTTTGGATAAGTTATAAAAATAGATTTGAACCATTTCAAAAGGCTAGAAGAGATTTAGATTTACTTGTAAAAACAAAAGGTCAAGATACTATTTTTGAAAGAATAACGGCTGAACAATTTATAAACAATATTGGTGGTAAAAAGAACTCATTCAATTATAGAAAAACATGGCCAAAAAAGGTTATAACGGTTATGAAAAATACAGGTTTAGTAGAATTAGTACAAGATATTAGAAAAGGTGATGATTTTAATAAAGCTTGGAATAGATAAAAATTTAAAAGCTTTTGTTAAATTGAATTTTTGTATTATTACACACAAAGGATAGTTATGGAAAAAATGTGGTCAGGAAGATTTAGTAGTAGTGCTTCTTCATTGTTAGATGAGTTTAATGCATCTATAATGTTTGATAGAAAGTTATATCTTGAAGATATAGAGGGTTCACTTGCTCATGCTCAGATGCTAAATAAACAAAATATTTTAACAGATGATGAATATACTCAGATAGTTAAAGGTTTAAACCAAGTAAAAGATGAGATAGAATCAGGTAAGTTTGAGTGGAATATAAGCGATGAAGATTTACATATGGGGATTGAGAAAAGGCTTACTCAAATCATAGGTGATGCTGGTAAAAAGCTTCATACTGCAAGAAGTAGAAATGACCAAGTTGCAGTTGATTTTAGAAGATGGACTTTAAAGAAAAATCTTACACTTGTAGATGCTATTAAAAAACTTATGTCTGAAATTTTAGTAGTAGCACAGAAACATACAGAAACACTTATCCCTGGTATGACACACCTTCAACATGCTCAACCTACTAACTTTGGTTTTCATTTAGGGGCTTATCTTTCTATGTTTAAAAGAGATATACAAAGATTTGAAGACTCATACACAAGAAACAATGTTTCACCTTTAGGTTGTGCAGCATTAGCAGGAACACCACACAATGTAGATAGAGAACTTACAGCTGAACTTTTAGGTTTTGATAGTGTTAGTGTAAATTGTTTAGATACAGTAAGTGATAGAGATTTTGCATTAGAGATTTTGTTCAATATCTCAACTATGATGATGCATATTTCTCGTTTAAGTGAAGAGCTTATCATGTGGTCATCTTATGAGTTTGGTTTTGTTGAACTTAGTGATGAGTACTCAACTGGAAGTTCAATTATGCCACAAAAGAAAAATCCTGATGTTCCTGAACTTTTAAGAGGAAAAACTGGTCGTGTTTATGGTTCTCTTATGGGACTTTTAACAGTTATGAAAGGTTTACCACTAGCATATAACAAAGATACTCAAGAAGATAAAGAGGGTGTTTTTGATGCAGTTGAAACTGCTGAAATTTCATTAGAGATTTTAAAAGAAGCTATCAAAACTATGGAAGTAAAAGCACACAACATGGAAAAAGCTTGTGCTATAGGGCATCTTAGTGCTACTGATTTGGCTGATTATCTAGTTGAAAAATGTAACATCCCATTTCGTGAAGCTCACTTTATAACTGGTCGTGCAGTTGCTAAGGGTGAAGAGATAGGTGTAGATATAAGTGCGATGGAATTTAAATACTTTAAAGAGATAGATGATAGAATAGATGAAGACTTAATGCCATACTTAAACCTAAGACACTC
>CAZSWW010000014.1:0-14099 GCA_964611265.1 uncultured Sulfurimonas sp.
AAATCTCACCATTTATTTACCCTATCTTTGGGCATTCTATTGTCGAACTCAGGTTTCAAATTATAACTCTTTTAAATCAACACTCTTTATAAGAAAGCTATTACATACACTATGAACTGTTCCATTTTCATCTATTTCATGTATAGTAAAATAAAGATTTTTATCTTTATTAGCTAAAGAGATAGATTTTATCCAAGCATCTGATAAGCTACTTGTATCAAAAAAATAACTTTTTATGGTATGACCTTCTAGAAATAAACTACTATCAGATGATAAAAGAATAAACTTTTTTGCTGATGGTTCTTTTAAGGTAAATGCCGACCTTAAAGCTGTATAACCCATATCTATATCAAAATAATTTTTATACTCCTCTGTAAATGAAAATGGCTGTGCTAGTGCATCTGCATATTTCATAGCACTTACCATAGTTTGTGTTACACTATCTGTCATATCTACAAAAGAGTGTAGTTCACTATTTAAACTATCTAACATATCTGATGTTGATTTCATACCATTTTCATGAACTTTTATGGTTAAGTTATCAATCTTTGCAGCAGATAAAGTTATAGCTCTATCGTATTCATTTTCTGAACTATTTGGCATGGTTGATTCTGTATTATTATCTGATTTATCAGCTGTTTGTTCAGTTGATGAACCACCTCCACACCCACTAAAAGTGAATATGGATAACAATGCAAATATATATATCTGTTTCATAATCATATACTCCTACTATTGTAGATTAAGCTTTACTCCGTTAGAAAGACTCGATATTTTGTTGTTAGCATCTATACTTTTTACAGCTATATATATAGTGTCACTATTGTTTGAAGCAAAATCAACAACTTCTGGCCATGAAGTTTTTAGTGATGTATCTGACTCTATATATAAAGATATAGTTTTTCCATCATCAAAAGTTGGTGTTGTTGATGCATATAAAAGGTACTTTGAAGAATCTGTAGAGATTGCCACAGTTGGTGGTGTTGTTTTAGAAGCACTAGAGTTGTCAAGTGGTTGAGTTAAAACAACACCTGTTGTTGTGCTTGAACTACCTAAACTTGCATTTCCTGTTAAAACGATAAGAGTATCTGAGAGTAGTACTTCAGTTTTGACTATCTTATCTGCCATATCCCCTATTCTATCTGACATTGTACCAATATCATCAGATAACTTAGATACTAATGCTTGTTGATTAGTAACTGTATCACTTAATTTATCTATGCTTGTATTTACAGTAGATACTGCTTCACAAGTTGTCTCAGCATTTAAGCTAGAAACTAAAACTACCGAAGCAACCATACTAACTAGTATTTTTTTCATTTTCTTCTCCTAATCTTTAATAATGTAATTCTACCAATTTAGTATAAGCAGTTAGTTAGCAGTTAATTTTTTAGACTTCTTGCATAACCTATGAAATTGAAAATATTACTCAGAGTGCATTAATTTTTTTATATAAACTCTATGGGATCCATATCGACCTCAGCTAATTTAACCATAGAAAAGTTTATAGCTTGTATAAGTGATGTACTTTTATCTGAACGAAGAAGTATCTCAAATCTGTACTTATTTGCCACTTTTTTTATAGCACATTCCCCAAACCCAACTATCTCTATATCTTTAAATAAAGATAATTTTTCCCTCATAATCTGCATCTCTTCTTGTGCTTTTAAACCATTTTTATGAGCAAATAATATACGGCATAGTTTTTTAAATGGTGGGTATAATCCTTGACGATACTCCTGTTCCACTTGTAAAAATTTCTCATAGTTATCTATATAAGTAGTAAAAAACTTTTCATTAAAACTTTGAACTAAAACAGTAGCATCTTTTTTTCTACCACTTCTACCTGAAACTTGTATAAGTAAAGAAAGAGCTTTTTCTTTGGCACGGTAATCACTCATGCAAAGCATATTGTCAAGCCCTAAAACTACGGCTAAAGTTACACCATGATAATCATGTCCTTTACTTAACATCTGAGTTCCAACAAGTATATCTACTTCATTATCATTAAATCTTTTAAGTGCTTTTTTTAGTTTAGCTGATGTTGTTATAACATCCCTATCAAACTGTTCAACTCTTGCATTTGGTAACTTTTCATTTATCTCTTTTAGAGCTTCTGCTGTTCCTAGCCTAGAGGTTACTAGATGCCCACTAGAACATTCTGGACAAGTTTTTGCTATAGCCTGAGTGAAGTTACAGTAGTGACATTTCATAGCACGGGTATTTTGATGTACACTCATACCGATGCTACAAAAACTACATTTAAAATCATACCCACAATCAGCACAAATAAGGTTTTTAAAGTTAGCACGAGTTGGTATAAATACTATAGCTTGTTCTTTTTTTTCAACTATATTTTTTAGATTTTGAATGATTAGTGGGCTAAGTGATTCTACTGATGGTTCATATATAAACTTTTTATTTGAACTAAAAAAACCACCTTTTAATCTTATGTTTGGAAATTTAACATATGAGTTAAGAGATGGTGTAGCTGAACCTAAAACAACTGGTATATCGTAAATTTTACCCATATATATGGCTATATCTTTAGCATTGTATCTAGGTCTTGAAGATGATTTATAACTATCATCATGTTCCTCATCTACAACGATAAGCCCCAAGTCTTTTATGGGTAAAAAAAGTGCTGAACGGGGTCCTGCTATGATGTAGGCATCACCATTATAGATAGCTTCTAAATTAGTTTTCTTCTGTTTCGGGGTTAATTTTGAATGCCACATAACAACTTTGTTACCAAAATGCTTTTTAAGTCGTATATCCATTTGTGGAGTTAGTGAAATCTCTGGCATTAAAAACATACTTCTTTTTTTTAAGCTTATCATCTGCTCAAAATATTTCATATATATCTCAGTTTTTCCACTTCCTGTATCGCCAAAAAGTAGTGAAACTTTGTATTGTTGCAAAAAGATAAGTGCATCTTGTTGTTGTTTAGATAAACTTATAGTAGATTCTATATCTTGTTTAATATCTACAGATTTGAAATTCTTTTTAAAAGCTAACATTATCCCTATAGCATCCCCAAATGAACAGATATAATAAGTAGATATAAACTTTGCTAATTGCATCTGTTTAGAAGAATAATACTCATCTGTTACTTCTAAAACTTCATTTGTTTTAAACTCAGGTTTTGCACATGAAGAGATTACTACCCCATTAGTAACTCTACTTTTTACATTTACAGATACTTTTGTACCTATATTTATAGTTTGTAAAGAGTGGTAAGTAAAAGGTTCTAGTGGTGAACCTATAAGAGAGATAATATAAAAATTCAAATCAATCAGTCAAATCAGAGCATCTAGCTCCAGATGTACATAAAAATGTTCCATTACTAGAATCATAAGTAAAAATATTATCAGCATCTTCTAGTTTAAACTTATAGGTATTTCCACTTTGTCCATGCCAATGACCATTTTTATCTTCTGCTTTTATACCGTACATAAGTAGAGTATGGTTAGCATCAACACCATCAAAATAATACCCATCATGTAAACCATGAAGTTTTGTTATCCAGCTACTATCACCTTTTATAAGTCTACTTTGTCTTTCACTAACTATAGCCGAGCGAATAGATGCAATATCTGAACGACCTTTGGTTATTTGAGCATCAACTCTTGTAGCTGAAAATTTTGGAATTGCTACGGATGCTAATATGGCTAATACGACTATAACAAATACAAGTTCTATCATTGTAAAAGCATTTTTGGATATTTTCATTAATCTACCTTATTTAAGGATGACATTTTAACTAAGAAATTATAAAAATTGAAGAAGATTGAAGTTATATAGATTTTCATGGTATAAAACCATGAAAATAAAATACTAGCGAGATACTGCAGTACCACCAACTACTATATCACCATCTGTAGTAAATGCTGTTAATAAATCACAAGGTGCATCTGTTGAATTTTCTGCTATTGTGATAGTATTATCATCTTTTCTAGTTATAGTTACACAAGTTGTTCCACCAGCTTTTACAACTAAATCATTAGAAGAAGCGATAACACCATCATTACCACTTGTTCTAGCCGTTGTAGCTGTACTTAATGCAGTAGGTAAAGAACCTTGAGCCACGGCATAAGTACTTAAATCTTTTATAGCTACTTTATAAGATGCTAATGCTGAAGTTGCAGCTGCATCATCACGAGTTGCAGTAAGTTTTGGAATAGCAACTGCTGCTAAAATACCTAAAATAACGATAACAAAAACTAACTCAATCATAGTAAAACCTGCTCTTTTCATAAGAGACTCCTTAGTCGATATATTTGGATTACTCTAGTAATCTTAAGAGTCATTATGAGCCGATTATCTTTAAAAGTTGCTTAAAACTACCATATTTTAGAAAAATTAAATTCTAAAGTATTTTTATACTCTTTGATTTTAAACTTTTGACAATTATTGTAATTATAATATTGATTTTAAAGCACTCATTATCAATCATTTGGTAAAATTGTAAAAGCTATATCATATTTTAAAATAATTATTTTTCTAATATGGAACTATAATTGCTTTAATAAATCATTATATATAAGGAGAGCATTGTGAGTATAGAGATTTCAAGAAGTGATATTCTTCTAAAACAAGCTCTTAACTATAGAGCTAATCGTCAAGATATGATAGCTTCTAACATAGCAAATGCTGACACTCCTTTTTATAGACCTAGAGATATAAGTTTTGAAGAGGCTTTAGTTGCTAAAAAAGCAGAACTTATGAAAGATAATTCTCTAAAACTAAAAATGGCACAAACAGACTCTAAACATCTAAAACCACAAGATGCTTCTAGTTCTAAAATGGCTACAACTTTTTTTAGAGATGGTCATATGGCAAGAAATGATGGGAATAGTGTAGATTTAGATGTCGAAACAACAGAGATGGCAAAAAACTCTACACTATTTAAAGCACTGATTCAAGCACATAAAACAGATGAAAGAATCTTTAAAAGTGTTATAGATGCATCTGCAAAAACAAGTTAAAGGGTAAATCATGAGTAATTTTTTAAGTAGTTTTGACATAAGTGGCTATGGTTTATCTTCTCAGAGAGTTCGAGTAAATGTAATCTCTAGTAATATAGCGAATGCACAAACTACCCGTACAGATGAGGGTGGACCATATAGAAGAAAACAAGTTATTTTTAAAGCAATTGATTTTAATGAACAGTTTAACAAAGCACTTCAAGGTATGACAAAAAGTGCAAGTTATGAAGATCCTTTAGATGAAGGTGATTTTGGAAAAAAAGTAAATCCTGCTGTTATGAGTGTTATTGTTGATAAAGTGGTTAGAGATGATAGCAAACCAAAAATGAAATTTGAACCAAATCATCCAGATGCCGATGCAAATGGTTATGTTGCATACCCAAATATTAATCCTGTAGTAGAAATGGCCGATTTAGTAGAAGCAACAAGATCTTACCAAGCAAATGTAGCTGCATTTGAGAGTGTAAAAGCAATGGCAAATAATGCTATTTCTTTATTGCAATAGGTAAAAAGGATAAATTATGAGTGGTTTTGGAACGATTAATTCCCTTGGTGGAACATCAACAGCTGACCTTTTAAAACAAAAAGATAAATTAACAGGTGGTGATGCAGGAAAAGCTTTTGCAAACCATTTAAAATCTGCACTAGGTGATGTTAATGAACTACAAGTTGTAAAAGAAGAAGCAATATCTGATATGGCAACTGGTCAAGTAAAAGATTTACACCAAGCAGCTCTTGCTATTGGAAAAGCTGAAACAAGTATGAAACTAATGCTTGAGATAAGAAATAAAGCATTAAATGCATATAAAGAACTTGGCAGAACACAAATATAATAAAGTGCAAAAAACAACTAATAAAACTTATAAGATACTATCTCTTTACCTCCTTATATTTCTTGGCTTTTTCCTATTTTTAGGTGTAATGTTATCAAGTGCTGTAAAAGAAAGAAATATACCATCGTTATATGCTAGTAATAATTCAACAGCAAAAAGAGGTTCTATCATAAGTGCTGATGGATTCCATATAGCTACAACAAAAAAACTTTATAAAGCGATGGTTGATATAAGGTATATAGACCCTCAAAAAGAAAATCTATTTATCGAACTATTTAGTATTTATTCAGGAATAGATAAAAAAAAGATTATAAGAAAACTACATAAAAGAAGAGGAAATGTAGTTTTATCTTACTCTATAAGTGAAAAAAGAGCTCAGTATTTAAAACGACTAGCTTATGAACTTAGAAGATACAAGGTTTTTGTAGAAAGAGTAAATCCTAAAAATGGTAGAAGAAGTCTTCATGGTTTAAGTATACTAGAAAGTGGTGAAACTAGAGTTTACCCTTATGGAGATTTATTAACACCTATTATAGGTTATCCAAAGAAATCTGAGAAAAATGGTTATACACTTATTGAAGGTGTAAAAGGTCTTGAAAAAAAATTCAATGCTGAACTTTCAGCTATTAATGATGGCTTTAGCAGAGGTAAACGAGATGTTAATAGCTATATCATTTTAAATAAAGAAAGCTTTACAAAAGCAAAAAAAGATGGATTAGATATAAAATTGACTATACCATTATCACTTCAAATAAAAATAGAAAAAATGTTAACTAGAATGAAAAAGCAAATAGGAGCAAAGCAGATTATTTGTTCTATTATAGATATAAAAAGTACAAATGTTTTAGCATTAGCTAGTTCAAATAGGTATCTACCAAAAAACATAAAACGAAAAGATTATTCTTCTCTTAATTCAGCTATGATTGAGTATAGTTTTGAACCAGGAAGTGTTATAAAACCTATTGTATTTTCTTTACTTTTAGATAAAAATCGTATAAACCCTTATGATATGGTAAACGGCTACAATGGTAGATTTAAACTTGGTAAAAAAATAATCAGAGATGAACATAGATTTGATTGGTTATCTGCAGAAAATGTAATTATTCACTCTTCAAATATTGGAATAGTTCAACTAAGTAGAAAATTATCTTCTATAGAATTTTACGAAGGTTTAAAAGATTTTGGATTTTCAAGAAAATCAACCTATGATCTTATATATGAAAAAATAGGTTCAATTCCAGGTATCAAACTTATCGATAATGAAGTTTATAAAGGTACTCTTTCTTATGGTTATGGGATGCATGCAAATTTAATGCAATTAATGAGAGCTTATTCTGTTTTCAATAACAATGGAAAAATTATCTACCCAAGAATAGTAGATACATTTATAGATTCAACATCTAAAGAGATAAAAATACCATCAAGACAGCAGATTCAAGTTATAAAACAATCTACAGCACAAAAGATGAAAGAAATTTTAATAAAAACTGTTAATAAAGGTACAGGTAGAAAAACAAAAACAGAAGGTCTAATAATAGGTGGAAAAACAGGAACTGCTCATATAGTTGAGAATGGGGTATATGTTAAAAAATACAATACTGCATTTATGGGTTTTGTAAATGATAAAACTCATAAATACACTATGGGGGTAGTAGTTATACAACCAACATCTAGCCAATTTGCTTCTAAAACGGCTGTTCCTGTATTTAAACAGGCCGTTGATATACTTGTTGAAGATGGCTATCTAAAGCCAAATATTGTCAAGTAATCTTGTTTCTCCAACTTTAACTTCAACTAAGATAATAGTATTACCAATCTCTATACTGTTTAAAATTTCAAACTCTCTATTTAGAATTTCTACATAAAAAATCTCTAATGGTTCTAAAATATCTTTCATTTTTGTCTGTATTATCTTAGCATCTAAGATACCTTTACTTATCATATCACTTGCCTCTTTTAGTGAAGTTGATATTTTAAGTGCTTCTTTTCTTTGGTTATCATTTAGATATACATTTCTACTGCTGAGCGCTAGTCCATCTTTTTCCCTAACAGTATCTACTGGAACTATCTCAACATCCATAAAAAGTTGTTTTACCATAAGCATTATAAGATTTAACTGTTGTGCATCTTTTTTTCCAAAATAAGCTTTTGTAGGGTTTACTATATTTAAAAGTTTCATAACAACTGTTAATACACCATTAAAATGAGATGGTCTTGAAGTTCCCTCTAGTACAAAACCCCTAACATTTGGAGCAAGTAAACTAACCTCATCTTTAGTATAAATATCTTTTGAATTTGGAAAAAACAATATATCTACATCACAAAGTTCACATATAACTTTATCTGCTTCATCTTTTTTTGGATATTTATCTAAATCTTCACCTTTTAAAAATTGTGTTGGATTAACAAATATAGAAACAACAACTAGTTCATTTTCTTCTTTTGCTTTTTTTATAAGAGAGATATGCCCCTCATGTAATGCACCCATAGTAGGTACAAAGCCTATTTTTTTAGTATTTTCTTTTAGTATCTTTTTTAACTCTAATGGAGTAGAAACAATCTTCATTTTAAGCCTCTATTTAATATAATGCAATTATAGCAAATATTATAAATATGGACTAAAATGGATAATTACGAATATACAGAACTTTTAAAAAATTTAACTGTAAAAATGCAAAATATTACAGGTGTGGTACAACCAGATAAGATTCAAACTAGATTAGATGAGATAGAAGAGTTAGAAAGTGACCAAGATTTTTGGAATGATGCGACCAATGCTTCTAAAATCCAAAAAGAAAAAACTCAACTACAAAGAAAACTACAAAAATATGAAACTGCAAAAAGTGCCATAGAAGATGCTAGTGAACTATATGAAATGGCTCAAGAAGAAAATGATGAAGAGACTATACAAAGCTGTTTTGATGATGCTTCATCATTAGAAGAACATATACAAGATATGGAGATAGAAGTTTTACTAAGTGAACCTCATGATGCTAACAATGCTATACTTTCTATCCACCCTGGTGCTGGGGGAACAGAGTCTCAAGACTGGGCAGAGATGCTTTTAAGAATGTATAAAAGATGGGCTGAAAGGCGAGGTTTTAGTGTAGAACTACTAGACTACCAAGTTGGAGAAGAAGCTGGGATAAAAGATGCTTCCATACTTATAAAAGGTGAAAATGCTTATGGCTACTTAAAAGTTGAGAATGGAATCCATAGACTTGTAAGAATCTCACCTTTTGACAGCAATGCAAAGCGACATACATCTTTTTCATCTGTGATGGTATCACCTGAGATAGATGATGATATAGATATAGTGATAGAAGATAAAGATATAAGAGTTGATACTTATCGTGCTAGTGGTGCTGGTGGTCAACATGTAAACAAGACAGAATCGGCAGTAAGACTAACACATATAGCTACAAATGTAGTTGTTCAATGTCAAAATGGTAGAAGTCAACATAAAAATAAAGCAACAGCTATGAAAATGCTAAAATCTCGACTTTATGAGTTAGAGCTTGAAGCAAAACAAGCAGAATTAGATGGTATATCAAAAAGTGAGATTGGTTGGGGACATCAGATAAGAAGTTATGTTATGCAACCTTATCAACAAGTAAAAGATACTCGTTCAAATATACCATATTCAAATGTAAGTGCTATACTAGATGGTGATTTAGACAAGTTGATAGAGGGTGTTCTTATATCCAATAATCGTAATTAACAAAATAATCTCAAAAGAGATTATTTGTCAAATTTAAATACCATTTTTTAATATTTTAGTTATCTCTTCTACTGAAACAGGTTTTGAATAAAAATAACCTTGAATAAGTTTACAACCATTTTCTAACATAAAATCTTTTTGTTCTTCTGTTTCAACACCTTCTGCTATGACATTTAGATTTAGTGATTCACACAATCTAATAATAGTCTTTGTTATAGCCACATCTTCTAAATCAGATGGTAAATCTTGCACAAAAGATTTGTCAATTTTAAGTTTATTTATAGGTAGTTTTTTAAGATATGCAAGAGATGAATAACCTGTTCCAAAATCATCTATAGATATAGATATTCCTAATTTATTTATATCATTAAGTATCTTTATAGATTTTTCAGGGTTTTGCATAATCTGCCCCTCAGTAACTTCAAATTCTATATTGGAATATGTACATTTTTGGGAATTAAGTATATTTTTTACAAAATCTAAAAAATCATTTGATTCTAATTGTTTTACAGCCAAATTTATAGATAGTTTTCCAGGATTTAATCCCTCTTTTTTCCAAGTATGAAACTGCTTAATTGACTTTTTCATAACTATTCTATCTAGTTCAACTATTATTCCGGTTGATTCAGCTAAAGGTATAAATGAATCAGGATATATCATCCCTTTAGTTGGATGATTCCATCTTACTAATGCTTCCATACCAACTAATTCATTTTTAGATGCATCTACCTGTGGTTGATAAAAAACAACTATTTCATCTTTTACTAAAGCTT
The DNA here is from genome assembly GCA_964611265.1 of uncultured Sulfurimonas sp. GTDB lineage: Bacteria > Campylobacterota > Campylobacteria > Campylobacterales > Sulfurimonadaceae > Sulfurimonas. The sequence goes on from CAZSWW010000014.1 coordinate 10,316, forward strand.
CTCTTAACGATGTTTCTAAAAAAATTCTGTCAAATGCTTTTTTAGTCATATCTTCATCATAAAAGCAGTAAGTATTTCTTCCACTTTCTTTTGCTTTATACATAGCTGCATCTGCATGTTTTAATAAATCATTTACCTCTTTAGCATCATTTGGATAGATAGAAATCCCAATACTCATATTTACATATAAAGTATTATTTTCTATTTTAATAGGCTTTTTAAATAGATCCATAATAGTTTGTATAATCCTAGATAAATCTTCTACCTTATTTATGTAATTTACAATAACAGTAAATTCATCCCCTCCAAATCTTGACAATGTATCAGAAGCTCTTAATACACTCTTCATCCTCTTAGCCACTTCTACTAATAGCTTATCACCTATATCATGACCAAGAGAATCATTAATCTCTTTAAAATGATCAAGATCTATAAAAAGGACAGCTAAATAGTTATTGTATCTTTTTCCAATCTGGATAGCTTGTTTTAATCTATCTAAAAATAATATTCTATTTGGTAGATTTGTAAGTGAATCATGGTTTTCTTGGTATGCTAATTGAATTTTTTGATTAGATAAGATTTTAAGTGATTCTTCTAAGTCTGTTTGTACTTTTTTCATCTCAGTAATATCTCGACCAGCACCAACTGTACCAACAATATTTCCGTCTTTATCATAAAAAGGAGCTTTGTAAACTTCTAAGTACATTAGTTTACCTTTAACATTACCCCATTCTTCAAATTTCATAGCTTTATTGTTATCTATTACATCTTGATCTGAGTTAAAACAAAGTTCACCAAAAGTATGCCAGTCCGGTTTATCTTTATGAGTTTCTCTTTCACGAAGAGCAAAAAAAACATCATCCTTACCAATAGGCTCTTGAGTATCTTTAGCCATTAACAGACCATCACATATAGCTTGATTAACATAAATATACTTACCATCTAAATCTTTTACCCAAAGCATATCAGGGAGGTGCTTAGTAAGAAGACTAAGTAATTCGGAGTTATGTTCTTTTAAATCTTTAATGTTAAATGGCATAGAAACATCCTATGTTAAACTTTAATTAAAGCTATTGTACTTATAACTTCTTTAATTTAAGCATAATTTGAATTAAATAATAAATAATAATTTATTTTGTTAATGGAGAAAATGGAACTAAGGCACTTCCCCAAGTAAGACCACCACCAAAAGCATCCAACAATAATAACTCACCAGATTTTAATGAACCATTTTCATATATATCATTTATCGCCATAGGGATAGAAGCTCCAGATGTATTACCATATTTTTCAACTGTAACTACAACTTGTTCTTTTGTAAGTTTTAAGGCATCTCCAACAGCTTTTATAATTCTATAATTAGCCTGATGTGGTACAAAATGCTTAATCTCTTCACTTTTTATATTATTTACTTCTAAGATTTCAACAACATCTTTAGTAAGTGTACGAACAGCCACTTTAAAAGTTTCATTACCTTTCATCTGCATAAAACAACTTCCAGCCTCTTGTTCTATCGCATCATGAGGTGAACCTGTACCACCATTTGGTGTCATAAGTAAATCAGCATAAGTACCATCAGCACCAGTATGAACATCGATGATAGCTTCCTCTTTGTTGTCAGTCGCACTAATAACAGCTGCCCCTGCCCCATCACCAAACAATATACAAGTACCTCTATCTGTATAATCAGTAATAGCAGATAATTTTTCTGCACCAACTATAAGTACATTTTTTTTCATACCTGACTCTATAAATGCTTTTGCTATAGATAGTATATAAACAAAACCTGTACAAGCTGCAGATATATCAAAAGCTGTAACATTACCAAGACCTAATTTTTTTGAAATAGTAGTAGCAGTAGATGGCATACAAAAATAATCTGGTGAAATAGTAGCACAGATAAGCATATCTATATCACTAGCATCTATCCCACTTCTTTTTATTGCTAATTTTGAAGCTTCAACACCCATATCACTTGTAGTTTCATTTTCAGATGCAATATGACGCTCTTTTATACCTGTTCTTTTAGTTATCCATTCATCAGTAGTATCAACCATAGTTGAAAGTTCTTCATTTGTCAGCACCTTACTTGGAGCATAAGCACCTATAGATCTAAAAGCAGCATAAGCCATCATATTTCCTTTTTATTATACTCTTGTAACTCTTCTAATATATGTTTATTTACATTTGTATCAACATAGCTAATAGCTTGATATATTGCATTTTCAATAGCTCTTGCATTTGATTTTCCATGACTCACTATTGCACAACCTTTGATACCTATTAGTGGAGCACCACCAACCTCAGCATAATCAATCTCTTTTTTAAGAAGTTTAAATACTTTTCTCATAAGTAATGCACCAGTTATAGCTATAGGTGATTTCCTTATATAGTCTTTTATTAAACCACTTATAGTTGAAGCTACACCCTCACTTGTTTTTAGGACTAAATTTCCTATAAAACCATCGCAAGTTACAACATCACAAGAACCATTAAAAATATCTCCACCTTCAACATTTCCAGTAAACCATTTATAATTTGAGAGAAGTTTATAAGCAGATTTTGTTACTTCATTACCTTTAGACTCTTCTTCACCATTGGCTAATAAACCTATACGAGGATTATCAATGCCCATGATATGTTTAGCATAACATCCACCCATAATAGCAAACTGAACAAGATGCTCAGGTTTAGAATCAACATTTGCACCAACATCTAAAACGATTGAACGATTACCTTCTGAAGTTGGCATAAAAGCAATAAGTGCTGGTCGAAAAATACCTTTAAGACGGCCAAGTTTTAAAATTGCAAGAGTCATTGTTGCACCACTATGACCAGCAGAAACTACACCATCAGCTTCCCCATTTCTTACAAGTTCTACAGCTTTGTATATAGTGCTTTCTTTTCGTTTAACTGCATCTGTGGCTGCATCACTCATTGAGATAACATCATCTGTGTCTACTATAGAAATCTTATCTCTATAACGCTTAGGTAACATAGGTAAAATTTCAGATTTTTTGCCAACTAATATAGGCTCGAATGATTTTCTTTTAAATGCAGCAATACAACCATTTACAATTGGTTCGGGACCAAAGTCCCCACCCATTGCATCAATAGCAATTTTTACCATTGACTATTTATACTCACCAGTAGTTGGGTTGATGTGGTGTGGAAGTTTATAAGTTCCATCTTTATCTTTAACTGGACGAGCTAATTTGATTTTATAGTGAGTTCTTCTTTTCGCTGAACGAGAATGAGAGACTCTTCTTTTAGGTACTGCCATATTATTTTCCTTTAATTTTTAATTATTTATATCAATAAAATTAATTTTTATTGACAATTTTCACAGCGAATGTAATCACTTTTAATAAGCTCTATCTCAGAGTTTAAAAGTTCATCAATATCTGCTATAGAGTCAAACGACTCAATAACATCTAAATCAGAATTATTACCATTATATAAACCATCAGAGATGAAAAATTTAACATCTTCATCAACATTTAGTTTAAATTTTTCAGCACATTGACTACACTCAACATCAATTACACCTGCTAATTTTGCTTCTAACAAAATTAATTTGTCAGCATGATACTGTAAAAAACCTTTAAAAGTTATTTCATCAGATTCTATCTCAAAATCTAATGGTGTTTTACCAACTTTTATTAATTTTATTTTCATCTAGTAAATAAAATTTCTTAAATTAAGAAATTTCTCTTTCTGAGAAGAAAAATGCAATTTCAATTGCTGCATTTTCAACAGAATCACTACCATGAACTGCATTTGC
>CAZSWW010000015.1:0-14074 GCA_964611265.1 uncultured Sulfurimonas sp.
GGGATGAAGTTATAGGAACTTATGCTAAAAAAGATTACAATATAGATGAATTGATTTAAAAGGATAAAGATTATGGAGATTACTAAATTTGAAACATTAGAAAATAAATTAGTAGAAATTAAAAATACTTTAGTTTTAGTAGATAAAGATGTAGCAGAATTATTTAAAGTTGAAACAAAAAGAATTAATGAAGCTGTAAAAAACAATAAGGATAAGTTTCCAAATGAAACTTATATTATTGAACTAAATAAAGATGAAAAAAAGTATGTGGTCGAAAATTTCGACCACCTCTCAAAACTAAAATATTCACCAAATAACCCAAAAGTTTTTACAGAAAAAGGGTTATATATGTTAGCTACAATTTTAAAAAGTGAAGTAGCTACACAAGCTACACTTCAGATAGTAGAAACTTTTGCAAAGATAAAAGAACTATCAAGAAATATAAACAACATTATGAAAACAACCGATGAAAATACACAACAAGATTTAGCACAAAAATCAAATAAAATTTTAGAAGAGATTATAGATATAAGTGATGATATTTTAGATGATGGGGAAGATGGGGAGATTATAGAAACACAAACAAAATTTGAATTTAATCTTGGTTTTGCTAAAGTTAGTCGTAGTGTAAAGAAAGTTAAAAAATGAAACGAAAGATATGTGTAGTAACAGGAACTCGTGCAGAGTATGGACTTTTGTATTGGTTGATGAAAGAGATACAAAAAGATGATGATTTAGAGTTACAACTTATCGTAACTGGGATGCATCTTAGTCCTGAATTTGGTTTAACTTATAAAGAGATAGAAAAAGATTTTCATATAGATAAGAAGATAGAGATGTTATTATCTTCTGATACATCTGTTGGTATCTCAAAGTCCATGGGGTTAGCTCAAATCTCTTTTGCAGATATATATGAAGAGTTAAAGCCAGATATTTTAGTAGTTCTTGGAGATAGATATGAGATATTTAGTGCTGTAAGTTCAGCTATGATAGCTAGAATACCTATCGCTCATATACATGGTGGTGAAGCTACTGAGGGGGCTTATGATGAGCCTATAAGACATTGTATTACAAAAATGAGTCACATACATTTTACTGCTACAACTGAGTATAAAAATAGAGTTATACAGTTAGGTGAACAACCAGCTAAAGTTTTTAATGTTGGTGGATTAGGGATTGATAATATTATAAAATTAAAACTTTTATCTAAAAGTGAACTAGAGAGTACCCTTGATTTTAAATTTAATAAAAAAAATATTTTAGTAACATTTCATCCTGTAACTTTGGAAAATACAACTTCTCAAAAACAATTTCAAGATTTATTAGAAATTATAGATAAATTAAAAGATACAAATATAATTTTTACAAAATCAAATAGTGATACTGATGGTAGAATTATAAATGAGATGATAGATGAGTATGTATATAAAAATACTGATAAATCTACTTGTTTTACATCTATGGGACAGTTAAATTATCTGAGTGCTTTACAGTTTATAGATGCAGTTGTTGGTAATAGTTCAAGTGGTCTTTTAGAAGCTCCAACATTTAACATAGGCACTATAAATATAGGAGATAGGCAAAAAGGTAGGATGATGGCAAAAAGCATTATAAATTGTAATACTACAAAAGAGTCTATGGAAAATGGGTTTGAAAAACTTTATAGTGATAATTTTAAAATAGTTTTACAAGATGTAAAAAATCCTTATGGTAATGGTGGGGCTAGTAAAAAAATCAAAGATATTTTAAAAACCATAAATGTAAACAATATTATTAAAAAATCATTTTACAACATTAAGGTAGATGCTATATGAGAATTTTATTTATAGGTACTGTGAAATTTTCATTAAAATTACTTGAGAGATTAATCTTATTAGATGCAAATATAGTAGGAGTATGTACTAAAAAAAGTTCTGATTTTAATAGTGATTTTTCAGATTTAACACCAATTTGTAAAGAATCAAATATACCATATATATATGTGAATGATATAAATTCCACAAAAAACATAAAATGGATAAAAGAGCTAAGTCCAGATGTAATCTTTTGTCTTGGTTGGTCTAATCTAATTAAAGAGGAACTTTTAAATATCCCACCTTTAGGTATTGTTGGTTATCATCCTGCAAAATTACCACAAAATAGAGGACGACATCCATTAATATGGGCATTAGTTTTAGGTTTAGAAAAAAGTGCTTCAACATTTTTCTTTATGGATGATAAAGCAGATAGTGGTGATATTATACTACAAGAAGAGTTTGAAATTTTAGATACAGATGATGCCAGTAAATTGTACAACAAAGTATTAGGTATCGCTTTAAAGCAAGTCGAATTATTAGTATTTCAATTAAGAACTAAAAGCTATACTAGATTTGAACAAAATCATAAATTGTCAAATAATTGGAGAAAAAGAAATTATTTAGATGGAAATATTGATTTTAGGATGTCTAGTAAGGCTATCTATAATTTGGTACGAGGATTGAGTAAACCTTATATTGGAGCTAGTATTAAGTACAATAATCAAGATATAAGGATTTGGAAAGTGCAAGTTGTTGATATAAATCTAAAAAATATTGAGTATGGTAAAGTATTGAGTATTTTAAACGATACTATTACTGTCAAGACTTATGATGGTGCTATTAAATTGTTAGAACATGAGTTTAAAACTTTACCAACAGTTGGAGAATATTTATGAATAAAATTTTAGTAATAGCAGTACATCCTGATGATGAGACCCTTGGTTGTGGAGGTACTTTACTTAAACATAAGCAAAATGGTGATGAAATTCATTGGCTTATATGTACAGAAACATCAAGAGATGAAGAGTTTTATAAGATTAGAAAAAAAGAGATAGAAAAGGTAAAAAAGCTTTATGATTTTGATAGTGTACATAACTTAGAACTACAATCTACAAAAATTGATCAATACAGTATGAATGAATTAATTGATGCTATATCTAATGTGGTAAAAAAGATAGAACCAAACATATTGTACCTACCGTTTAAAAGTGATGTTCATAGTGACCATAGAAAAATATTTGATGCTAGTTTTGCATGTGCAAAACCTTTTCGTTATCCGTATATAAAAAAAATCTATATGATGGAAGTGATAAGTGAAACAGAATATACCCCATCAACTAAAGAAGATGCATTTGTTCCAAATATATTTATAAATATTAGTGAATATTTAGATAAAAAGTTAGAAATTATAGATGTGTATAAAAGTGAGATTGGTGAACACCCATTTCCTAGAAGTAAGAGAAATTTAGTTGCATTAGCAACTATAAGGGGTGCTACTTCTGGGTATGAATATGCAGAGAGTTTTATGTTACTTAGAGAAATAATAGAATGAAAAGTATAATTTTAAAAACAAACCATACAATAAAAGAAGCATTAAAGATTATAGATAATGGAACTTTAAGAATAGCTGTTGTAACAGATAAATCAGGTAGCTTACTAGGTACATTAAATGATGGTGATATAAGAAGAGCTTTATTAAATAACTATACGATGGAATCAAGTATAGAAAATATTTTTTTTAAAACTCCTACTGTTTGTCATGTTGATGATTCAAAAGAATATATTATAAAAAAAGCGATTGATAATCAAGTATATCAAATACCTATAGTAGATAATGAAAATAAATTTATAAGAGTAGAAGATTTAGCATTACTTTTGATGAAAAAAGTACAAAAAAATAAGGTTATTTTAATCGCTGGTGGTTTAGGTTCAAGGTTAAAACCACTAACAAATAATATACCAAAACCATTGCTTAAAGTTGGTACAAAACCTATTTTACAAACTATTATAGAAAATTTCGCAACTTATGGTTTTGAAGAGATAATCATTAGTGTAAACTATAAATCAGAGATGATAAAAGAGTATTTTGGTGATGGTAGTCAGTTTGGTGTAAATATAACTTATATACAAGAGGAGCAACAATTAGGTACTGCAGGTGCATTATCATTGTTAAAATCTATACCAGAAGAACCTTTTTTTGTTATGAATGCTGATTTACTAACAAATGTAAATTTTACAAATTTACTTGATTTTCACATAGATAGTGATGCTATAGCTACAATGTGTGTTAGAGAGTTTGAATATGAGATACCTTACGGAGTTATACAAACATCTAAGGATAAAATAACTTCTATAGCAGAAAAACCAATACAAAAGTTTTTTATAAACGCTGGTATATACCTGTTAAATCCAAAAGTTTTAAAACTTATACCAAAAGATAAATTTTATGATATGCCTACACTTTTTAATACACTTCTTTTAAAAAAAGAAAATGTGTTATCTTTTCCTATACATGAGTATTGGCTAGATATTGGTAAACATAATGATTTTATTCAAGCAAATAATGAGTATTCTACAATTTTTAAACCAAAGGATAAAGATTGAAGTTAGTAAAAAAATTAAATTTTGATATTTGTACTTTTTGTAATCATAAATGTACATTTTGTTCAAATTCTGATGAAAGAACCATTAAAAATCAAGTAACTTTAAATCAATATGTTCAAGTTATGGATAATGTTATGAAATATCTTGATATAAAAGAGATAGGTTTAAGTGCAAAAGGTGAAGTTTTAATAAATAAAGATTTATCAAAAATTATTAAAACTACAAAAGACTTATATGATATACCATATATTTATATAAGTACAAATGGTGCAAAAGCAACTAAAAAAGAGCTTGTAAGTTTACTAGAGAGTGGTTTAGATAGTACAAAGTTTTCTATAAATGCTACTAATAGGGAAGATTATTTAAAAATTCATCTTAGTGATGATTTTGATAAAGTTATTGAAAATTTAAAGATATTGATAGAATTAAAAAAAACATCATTTGTAAATCATAAAATTTTTATATCTTGTGTTACTGATACAAACAGAGATACATTAAAAAAAGAGTTTAAAAATTTATTAGGTAAAGATAAGTATCGATATATAAATGATATATTTGTATATAAAATAACATATACATCAAAGTTTGATACAATTAAAAGTGATAAAATGATAATATCTAAATGTAAAATCCCTTTTGATGAGATTTATATAAATTCAGATTGTACACTTGGGTTATGTTGTAAAGATTATTTTGATGAGATAGACTTTGGTTCATTGTTAGAAAAAGACTTTTTAACTTTGTATAATTCTGATAACTATGAGCAGATAAGACAGATGCATATTACAAATAAATTTCCAGATAATCATTTGTGTAAAAATTGTTTACTTTATAATTAGGATATAGTAGATGTACAAAAATAAAAAAATTTTAGCCATCATACCTGCCCGTGGTGGGAGTAAAAGGTTAAAGAAAAAAAATATTTTAAATTTAGGTTCTAAGCCATTGGTTTCATGGACTATAGAAGCATCTGTAAATTCTAAATATGTTGATGAAACAGTTGTTACATCTGATCTGGATGAAGTGCTAAATATAGCTAAAACTTATGGTTTAACACCACTTAAACGACCTGTATCATTAGCACAAGACACAACTAAATCGGTAGATGTAGTGATACATACAATAAATCTATATAAAGAGTTTGATTATATAATCTTACTTCAACCAACATCTCCATTTAGAACTTCTAAACATATAGATGAAGCTATAGAGAGTTTGTTTAAAAAGAATGCAGATGCTATTATAAGTGTATGCGAGAGTGAACATAGTCCTATTTGGAGTAGTACTTTAGATAAATCACTTTGTATGGAAAACTTTATGGATAAAAAATATTTAAATTGTAGATCTCAGGATTTAAATAAATTTTATAGGTTAAATGGAGCTATATACATTTGTGATATAAAAAAACTTTTAAAAGAAAAAACACTATTTTTAGAAAAAAATATTTTTGCTTATGAGATGTCGCAAGAGGATTCTGTAGATATAGATACAAAATTGGACTTTTTAGTAGCACAAACAATTATAAAGGAAAAAAATGAATAATCATATAGAAGAAAAAAAAGAAAAAGTAAATTTTAATGCAAATGAGTTAATATACTCTAAAAGATGGGAAACCTATAGAGATGATGATTATTTTGAGTATAGAAGAAACTGGGCAAAATACCCACAAGATAGATATGTATCTGATTTTCCACTGCATTTAGATATAGAAACTACAGATTTATGTAATCTAAAATGTCCTATGTGTTCCCGTACCATAATGGATCAAGGTGATGACAATATCACAAAATCAAAGATGATAAGTAAAGATGATTATATAAGTATAATAGACCAAGCAACAAAACATGGTGTAAAAAGTATAAAACTACAATATTTAGGTGAGCCTTTGATGCATAAGGATATTGCTTTTCAAGTGAAGTATGCAAAAGAAAAAGGCATTATAGATGTTATGCTAAATACAAATGCAGTACTTTTAGATGAAAAAATGAGTAGAAGCCTTTTAGAAGCTGGGCTTGATAAGCTCTTTGTATCTTTTGATGCAGTAAATCCAAAACTTTATGAACAACAAAGAGTTGGAACAAGTATGGGTAAAGTTATTGATAATATTTATACTTTTATAAAGTTAAGAGATGAGTTATCTCCTAGAACATTTGTTAGATTATCTATGGTGATGTATGAAGATGAGGTTTGGAAAAAACAGTTTGAAGCTATGAAAGTTATGTGGGATGGATTGGTAGATGCATTAGGTTATGGTATATTTAATGAAAGAGATAAATATAAAAGAGTAGAATTTGAAAAAGTTGATGGTTTTGTTTGTGAACAACTTTTTCAAAGGATGTTTTTAAAATGTAATGGTAATGTAACTGTATGTTGTACAGATGAGTATGATACTTTCGATATAGGAAATTGGCGAGAAACATCTTTACATGAACTGTGGAACTCTGAAAAATATAAGCAAATCAGAGATAACCACATCAATAATAGTTATGATAAATATGAAACATGTAAAAGATGTTTTTTACCAGATGTTTATAAAAAAACTTTTTTAAAAAATTAAGTTAAATATAAAGATAAATGATTTCTATCTATCCGACCTAAAAATCTGTTTCTGTTTGTTCTTAGACTTGAAAAATAAACCATAATATTATCTCTACGCTTTCCATTTTTAGGGTATTTGATAGTATGTTGGATTCTTGAATCAAAAAGTACAATATCTCCCGCTTTTATATAGCCCTCTATTTTTTGTTCTATATTTTCTACAAAATTTTCTTCAAAATGATTTAATATACCCGCTTGATATCCGCCATTTGCATATATGTGATGATATCTATGTTCTTGTTTTTTGGTAAACTTTTTATGATAACCTGCTACATAAGTAAAAGGAGCTGTATCTTCATCTACATCACTTAATGCTACTAGAACTTTAAACTGATCCATTAAAGTATCTATATGCCAACCTCTATCTTCTCTATAATAAGCAGGAGTATATACTTTTTCGTATATAGCAGAGTTTCTTATATTTTGAGTATTGGTATACTCTTGTACAATCTTAAGTATCTTTTCATTTGTACATATAATATCATTTAAGTTAGTTGGAATTGCTTCTTTTTTATAAGATATTCTATCTCTAGCATGGTATTTATTTCCATAATCAATTCTTTTGTCTCCTAATTGTATTATTTGACTTCTTTTTTCGTAGTTATCTTCTGGTCTTACAATTTTTGAAAATTCTTGATAATGTTCATTTTGAAGAGCAGAAAGTTCATCTTTTGTTAAAAAGTCTTTTAACACAACTATACCATTTTCTAAAAGTTGTGTTTGAATATCATAATTTTCCCCCCTCATTACAGGTTGGTTGAATTCTCCAAGATAATAATAAATATCCCAAAATAGGTTTTTGTTTGAACTAAATAAAAATTTTAATTCAACACCTCTTTGCATAAACAAGGATTGATTTATATTTTTAAAATCCTCTTTTATATGTAATGCTATATCTTTTTTTATAATTTCAAGCAATCTTGTTTTATTTTTTATACTATTTTCAATTAGTTTATCAAATTCCTCATACATAGACTTTCCCTTTAAAGTGTAAAATATAAAATATTATCCTTTTTAACATTGTTATCGAGCAAAATATCATAAAGCTTGGACTCATTTCCTATATCTGTTATAAGTATTTTATCTTTTTTTAAATAAGGTATTGATAAATTTAGATTTTGCGTATGAAATATTTTTGCAAAAAAATCATTGTATATAGATGATTGTGAATATAGATAAATAGATGTATATCTCTTTTGTAAAAAAGTGATAATACTAAAAAGTGCATTTATTTGAACACGAAAATATTTAAGGTCTATTTTGTTGTTATGCTCAAATAATACTATGTTGTGAAAATTATAGTTATCTTTTAGCATCTTTTTTATAGTATCTTCGTATCCTATAGCTGTAATTATGATAGTATCATTGTTGGTTAAAGTATTTAAAATATCTAATGAATTTACCATGTTTTTATCTATAATTACAAAGTTTTTTTCTACACTTAATTCTAAAAATTTTGCAAAATTTGAATTACCATAAAGTATGAGTCTACCTTTTACAGTCATATTTTTTACAATTTTTACAACCTCTTGAAACTGTATGTGAAAATTTGTATTATTTTTTACTATTAGTGTTTTTGATGATACTGCAGTATAAAAACTTATTATATCTTTTTTAGTAGATTTAGGATGAGATGAGATGTCATCATAAATAGTTCTAGTAAATTTAACTGCTCCACTATGAGAAAGATGTGTATCATCATAAAAATCATACTCTTTTAGATTAAAATGATTATCATACATACTTCCTAGTAAGATAGTTTTACCTAAAGTTTTATTAAGCTGATGAACTAAAAGAGAATCATAATTTTTTAATTCATCTTTATATGATGATGCAAAATTTTTATATGTAGGTGTAAGTATGTAATAAACATTTATCTTGTCTTTTATAAGTTCATCTTGAAGTTTTTTTAATTGATTGATTAGAAATATAGATGGTTTAAATAGTTCCTCAGGTGTTATAAAATACTTTGCAATATTTTTTTTGTTAAATCTATTTAATTTTTTTTGATTATAGTTTCTTGCTTCATACCCTCTAAAAGTACCAAGTTCATTGTTTGTGTATTTTAAAGATTTAAAAAATATAAGTATAGGTAAAAAGAAATAATTATACTTTATATTATGTGTATCTTTTAGGTACTTTTTATGAGTTTTTATAAGATATTTCCATTGAGTATATTTTAAAAATATAAGTTCGTATTTATAGTATGGATAAAACTTTTCACAATACATATGTGGAGTTATTGTTATATAAACATCAGTAACATCTTTAAGCAGATGCTTATTTGCTATATAAGTATGATAAAGCTCAAAACTACTTGCAGATACTTTAGATAAGTTTAATATATCTTCTTCTTGAATATTATTTGATAAAGCAATCTCTTTGGGGATGATATGTGATTTACCATGACTTGTACCTAATATAAGGATTTTAGCTTTTGATGGTTTGCTCAGTTTGTTTTTATATAAACCAAACAGTAAATTTAAATTATATAGTTTTGTATATCTAAATAGTAAAAACTGTAAAACAAATACTATAGTAACAATAAGTAAAAAACTTATCATTATAAATCTTTTAAAGTATTTAAATAATTATCTTTTATATGCTCATTAAAAACAGCATCTTTAGATAAGACTTTCCAATCATCATTAAAATCTATATCTTGAGATATAGTTGATTTTATCTTAGATGATAACTCTTCTTCTTTATCTACTCGACATATAGATGAATAAGTATAATAACCATCTATTTTAGCCATATAGTTTATCATAATAGTTTTTATACCACATAAAATAGACCATAAAATTGTTGATGAATAAGTTACAATAAAAAGATTTGCTATTGGTAAAACAGACATTAAATTTTCATTGAGTATACTAAATCCATACTCTTTTTCCAAATATATATAATCATCTTTTTTCATTGCTGGTTTCAATGATATAAGTATATTATAATCATCCATATTTGTTAAAACACTAAATAAGTTAGATAGATATTTTGCTTCAGCATCTTCTGTTATTAATCTGTGATATGCAAGATTTGGTAAACTAACTATAATAAATTTTTTTTTATTTAAATTGTATTTTTTAATTATCTTTTTTGCTATATCATCTTTATTCTTATATGTTTTATATAATTCTATATAAGATACATCACCGACTATAGATAGCTTATTTGTGTCCATATCTAATGATTTATATTCATCATATATGCCTTGATTTGCTATGAGTACTTTATCAGTCCTTTTGTTAAAACCAAGTTTCCAAGGGTTTGCAGATAATAGATCTAGATTATCTAATACACTTAGTAAAAACGCAGAGTAATAGTAGTAATTTTTATATGATAAATTTTTATACTTATTAAATATATACTTTTGGTAAAAATTAGCTTTTTTATAGTTTTTATACTTTAAATTATCTTTTACTGTTTGGTATGTTCCCTCTGCTGAATGGTACATTAAGTAAGGTAAAACAATCTTTATACCATCTTGTTTTGCAAGTTTAAGTAAAGCTGACTCAACAGGAGAGTAACCATTATCCCGTGTCATCATAATAATATCTGGTGATATTTTTTTTAAATAATTTGATATTTTATTTATAGCATCTTTATATTTTTTTAAAAATATATGATAATGATAAAGTTGCCCAAGAGTTGTATCTTTAGATAAAAAGGTATTATTAAGGTTAAAAAAATTACTAATTTTCTCATAAATTAATATCAATTTACTTTTTATATCTATATCTATATCCATAACTATATAGGATAGATTATTTTTAGTTAGTAAATCTTTATCTCTTGATATATCTGATGAATTTCTATATATTAAAAACTTTATATCATATATATCTTTTAATAGATTGGCTAATGATATATACTCCTTTAGCCTAAGATCATTACTGCATGGGTATATAAGTATTTTTTTTTTCATAAGTTACTTTTTAGAATGATACAATATACCATGATAAAAAGTCAATACAACTTTTTTTAAATCCTTGCTAGCACCCCACAAAAAAAATTAAATTAGACTTCTTGCATAACCTATGAAATTGAAAATATTACTCAGAGTGCATTAATTTTTTCATTTCATTTATATAATTATTGGCAATTTTATTTGTAAACACAATATCCCTTGATAATAAAAACCAATCATTTTTAAATACAATATCATTTGTTAATAAGTATTTTAATTTATTATCAATTTCTTGTTCAGAATCAGCATATGTAATGCTATCTAGTTTATCATATAGATATATTTTTTTATAAAAAGTTATCATCAATGTTTTAATTCCACATAAAATAGCCCATGGAACTGTAGAACTTTGACCAACAACATATATATCTGCAATAGGTAATACTGACATTAATCTCTCTTCAAATATTTTCACATTATATTGTTTTTCTAAAAAAATATAATTCTTTTTATCCATAGATGGATGCAATGTTATAAAAAAAGAATAATTATCACGATTTTTTATTGTCGCACTTATTGTTTTATGTACTATATCCCAATGTGTTTTTTTATCGGATAAACCATGTTCCCACCAATGAGTTAAACAAATTATTATTATTCTATTGTATTTTAAATTATATTTTTTTATTATTTCTTTTTTTAATTGTTTACGGTTTACAAAACTATTATATAAATTAACATAAGATATATTTCCTATAATCTTAAGCTTATTTTTATTTATTCCCATTTCAACATGTTCATTATATGCGTATTGATCTGCTACAGCAACTAAACTACTTGCTCCTCCACCATTGAACCATGGTTTTGTAGATAAAATACCTAATTGTGATAATACTTTATATTGATATGCATGATAAAAATAATATTGTTTATAAGTTTGATCTTTATATTTTTTAAATACATTCCTTTGATACTTTGAAGAATCTAAATTTAATGTATAATTTGAAGAATATTTAATCATACTAATCATACTAATTATAGACTCAGGATTCCATTCTAATAAAAAAGGAACAACTATTGGTATTTTTAAATCATAAGCACTTTTTATAAAACTAGCATTATCAAAATTTAAATACATATCTGTCAATGTTACACATAATCTTATATTGTTATTCAATATTATTTCTTGTACAATATCTATGTTATAATTAATTCTATACATGTATACATATTCATTTAGATATTGTCCAATTGAATATTTACGAAGCTTTACTAATTGTTTTTGTAGTATTTTACTAGAATAAATTTTAAATATAGTACTTTTTATATAACCATTTTTGTTATAATCATATACATAAATATAATTGCATCTATGCTTATTTAATATTTCTTTATAGGAAGAATTATAAATAATAAATAAAATATCAAATTGATTTTCAATAGATTTTGCAAATAAAATTAAATCTTCTAATCTTTTCAAAATATAACAATGAACTAGAATCTTTGGCTTATTCTTCAATATTTATAACCTTAATTAAAATAATTATGTTTTTCATCTTAGACCTTATAAATATAAAAATAACTAGTTCTTAACTCTTTTGGAACAAATTGTTTAACAACTTTTTTAAGTTTCATTGGATTTTTTTCAATTTTGATTTTAGCATCTGGATTTACACTAAAGTATTTATCTAAATGATAAAGGCTATATCCATAATTCTTATATAATTTTACAAAATTATCTTTAAAAATACCATTTTGATAAAACTCTTTATTTCTATAATAAGCTACATAGTTTTTTGAACCATAATCTTCAAAACCTATATCCATACTACTCTCTCTTACTATTAAGATAGCATCCTTTTCTAGAAGTTTTAAAAGGCTTGTAAATACTTTTTCTACATCAGAATCATTAGTGTACATAAAAATATCACCGACAAAAACAAAGTCAAATTTTCCTAAAGTATCTTTAGGCATAGTTATAAAATTTTCATTTAAGTATGTGATGTTCGCATTTTTATTTTGTTGGTTGTTTTTATCTACCCTTTTTTGAGATAGGTTTATACCTATAATTTCATCAAAATTTTTAGCAAATTCTTTAGTATATCTACCATTACCACAACCTATATCTAATGCTCTTTTGTTGCTAGTTGAGTATTTTTTTAGTATTTTATTTAGTTTTTTAGTCTCATAGTCAAATCTTACTTTTGAAATATATGTATCATTAGTTATATAACCACCATCTGTATAGTTATCATAAGCTTTTGCCCAAAATGTTGAGATTATGTATTTTTCAGCATCATTAGTATCATACTTACTATCAAAATATAGATGAATTTTATCTTGTAAAGATTTATACTTTTTAGTTGAAGTTTTTTTTAATTCATCAAGTTTTATTAACTTTTTTTTAGCTTTTATTAGTTCTTTGTTTAACTTATCCATTACTGCCTCTTAACTCTTTTTTTATTTTTATAATTATCGTTGTAAATATTGGTAAATTATATCTTATAACATCTTCTATAATATTATCATCTGTACTATCATAATCATGAGCTATATAGTTTCTAACAGCATTTATCCCTTTTAAATCATGTTTAGAAAAATATTCAAGTATTTTAAACTCATTATCATCTTTAAGTTTTGAAAACTGTTCTGCAATTCTTATTATATTCATTTTAATAGCTGGTTTAATAAGTTTATCTTCTATCGCTTTTGTGATTTTAATATCATTACTATGAAGTATAAAATCTATATTTTCAATAGATTCTATAATTTTATTAAGTTTATCTACACTATTAGACATATATTATATCTTCAAATAAGAAGTTATTATTATTTGGTACAAAATCAATTTTTATTTTAAAAATTAACTGTAACTCTTTTTTTATATCATCAAGTCTTAGTATTTTAGAAAAACCATCTTTATATTTTTTAGAAAATTTATTATAATCAAGTTTATATGCTATATCAATATCACTAAAATTATTTTGCTTATTTTTTGCATAACTTCCAAATAATCCAAGAAGTATAAGACCTTCTTTTTCATAAGCTGGTTTTAGTTCTTTTAATTTTAATATTATTTCTTCTTTTTGTAGCATTTCATCTCCTTGCTAAATACTCTTTAATTCTTTCATAATCTTCTATATAGTCAACTTCAGCCCAAAATATC
>CAZSWW010000016.1:0-13987 GCA_964611265.1 uncultured Sulfurimonas sp.
AAGCATAGCAAGTACACTTTGTGGTCTTGAATTTAGATCTAGTAGTCTGTATGCTTTGTCAAAATTATCTAATTGCTGTTCATTTAAGATAAGTTTATCTACTGTTGTCGCTCGAAAGTATAAAGCTTGAACTAACTTTTTTGCTTCATCTTTTTTTATTCTTGAATTTTCTTTTAGAAATAAAAACATTTCATTGTAATCTAACTTTGACAAGTTTAAATCACAAACTATAATACTTGTTATTTTTTCACCTTTGACCATAGGTAAACGGGAACGGATAGTTGGTAGTAAGTTTGATTTTGTTGGGGAGATTATTATAAACTCTATATGATTAGGTGGTTCTTCTAAGACTTTTAGAAGTGAATTTTGTGCTTCTGTTGTAAAAGAGTTACCTGCTAAAACTATGTATTTTGTTTGGCTTTCACTTATATATGCTTCAGCTACTACAGCTTTTGCATGTTCTAGCTTGAAGCTATCTTCTAAAAAACCAACCACTCTATGTGGTTTTAGTTCAGTTTTTAGTTTTTCAAACTCAGATTCAAACTCTGTTGAGAGTATGATTTGAGATTTTCTAGCTACTAACATCAACCTCACCAAACATTGCTGCATTTAATGAAGAGTTAAAAAGTTGATAAAGTTGTATAAGTTTTATATCTAGTTGTTTATCGTAAGATTTTAGAGAAAAAGCATTTTGTAAATCTTCATCAAAAACCCAAAAGTAACTATTTGACCTTCTTTTTGCTATATCTGCTCGTCTATCATCACCAGCACCGATATACCAAAAAAAGTAGTCATCTTTATAAGATAGTGAAATCATATCATCTACTATATCTATCATCTCACCACCACTTACATTGTTAAAGTGGCTATAAATGGCATCTATACCTACTATAGGTAAGATTGGTCTATCTGCAAGTTCTGCATTTAAAGAACTTAGTATGTATTGTTCAAACCACTTTCTTTTCTCATCTGTTATAAGTATGATAGTTTTACCATTTAGAATCTGCTCTAATGCTAAAGATAGAGTAGTTGTCCAGTCAAACCGTTGCTCTTCTAACCAACTAAGAGATGCACCCTCATCTCTTATAGCATCTAAACTCCATTGTGCAAATTCAGCAGACATAACTTACTTATCTAGTTTATAAGCATCATGAAGAGAACGAACTGCTAACTCTGCATATTTTTCATCTATAACCATAGAAACTTTTATCTCAGAAGTTGAAATCATGTTGATGTTAATGTTGTTTTCTGCCATAGTTGAAAAAGCTTGTGCAGCTACACCAGCATGTGATTTCATACCAACACCTACAACTGAAACTTTACAAATATCTTCATTGTAAACATCATCTTCTAAATCACCATCTTTTAAGAACTCAGCTACAACTGTTTTGGCATCATTTAAATCACCCTTTGGAACTGTAAAGTCAATATTTGTCATACCAGCATGAGCACGATTTTGTATAATCATATCTACATTTACTTCAGCTTTTGCTAACTTGTTAAATATATCTGATGCAATTCCAGGTCTATCACTAACACCTATAAGAGATATACGAGCTTGATTTTTGTCTAATGCAATTCCACTTACTAATGGTTTTTCCATAATATTTTCTTCCTTAGTTATTAATGTTCCCTCTTCATTTGAAAAGCTTGTTCTTGTTACTAGATTTACATTTAGTTTTTTTGCTAACTCTACTGAACGGTTTTGTAAAACTTTTGCACCTAAACTTGCAAGTTCTAGCATCTCTTCGTAGGAGATTTTATCTAATTTCTTTGCTTTTGGTTCGATACGGGGGTCAGTAGTGTAAATACCACTAACATCAGTATATATCTCACAAAGGTCAGCTTTTATAGCTCCAGCGATAGCCACAGCACTTAGGTCACTTCCACCACGACCAAGAGTTGTAATATCTCCATTTTCATTTACACCTTGAAAACCAGCAACTACAATTATCTTACCCTCTTTGATAGCATCGTTCATAGTTTTAGGGTTTATCTCTTCGATGCGAGCTTTTGTATGATGCATATCTGTTACTATACCAGCTTTTCGTCCAGTCATAGCTACTGCTTTATGCCCCATCTCTTGAAGTGCAATTGATAGTAAAGATGCAGTAACTCTCTCACCTGAACTTAAAAGCATATCCATCTCAGCTTTTGCAGGGTTAGATGAAAAATGTTCAGCATAACCCACAAGTTTGTTAGTTTCTCCACTCATAGCAGAAACTACTACCACTACATCATCACCAGCTTTTTTTGCTTCACTTACACGGTTGGCAACATTTTGGATTCTCTCTAAGTCACCAACACTTGTTCCACCAAATTTTTGAACAACTAACATCTATAAAAAATCCTCTTTTTTAAAATAATCTATAACTTTTTTATAAACATCTTGTTTAAAAGATGCACTAAGGTCTAAAACATCATCAACTTTTACAAACTTATGAGCATTAAACTCTGGATGTTGTGTATTTATATCTATCTTAGCATCTTTTTTAAGTTTTACTAAAAAGTATTTTTGTCTTTGCCCTACCCACGGTTGCATATTTTTTGCTATTTTAGATGGAAAATCATAACTTATCCATTCAGGATATTCAGCAATAATCTCAACATCATTAGTCCCGATTTCCTCTTCAAGTTCACGAAATAAAGCTTCCTTTACCTCTTCCCCCTCATCTATCCCACCTTGAGGAAATTGCCAAACACCCTCTAAGTCATTTCTCTGTGCTATAAAAATCTCTTTTTTTTGAGGATAATTATGAGAAACAATAACTGCCGCAACATTAGGTCTATATAGTTTCGCTTTATTCATATTTAAGTGCCTATATTTTATTGATGCGATTATACAAAAATAGTGATTAAAATTAAATAATTTTTTATTAGACTTCAGATATAAGAAAATTTATCATTATAAAAGCCATTTTTGCTAAAATGTCACTATGAGTTTAAACCTACAAACATATACCCAACATTTTACAAACCCTCTTTATTTAGAAAGTGGTCGTATTTTAGAGCCTTATGACATTACTTATGAGACTTATGGTCATCTAAATGATGATAAAACTAATGTCGTAGTAGTTTGTCATGCATTAACAGGTTCACATCATGCAGCTGGTGCTTATGATGATGAGAACAAAGCTGGTTGGTGGGATGGCATCATAGGTTCTGGTAAAACCATAGATACTGACAAGTATTTTGTAATCTGTACAAATGTTATAGGTTCTTGTTTTGGTTCTACTGGTCCTATGTCGCATCAAGTATCGCACAATGAACCTTACCGTTATAAGTTTCCTGTTATTACCATAAAAGATATGGTAAAAGCTCAACGAATCTTATTTGACAGACTTGGCATCCATAGAGTTGAAGCTATAGTTGGTGGTAGTATGGGTGGGATGCAAGCATTACAATTTGCAGTGCATTACCCTAACTTCTCAAACAAGATAATCGCACTAGCAACTACCCATGCAACACAACCTTGGGCTATAGCTTTTAACAAAGTAGCAAGTGAATCAATCCTAAAAGACCCTGACTTTAAACAAGGTTATTATGACCCTGAGATTTTAAAAGAGCAAGGTTTATCTGGTATGGCTGTTGGTCGTATGGCTGGACATATAAGCTTTTTATCACACGAATCTATGAACAGAAAGTTTGGTAGAGAGTACAAAAGAACAGATGGACTTTATGAGCTTTTTGGTAAGTTTCAAGTTGAATCATACTTAGAGTACAACGGTTACAATTTTAGTAAATGGTTTGACCCACTAGCATACCTTTATATAACAAAAGCTATAAATATCTACGATTTAAGTAGAGGGTTTGACTCACTAGAAGAAGCTATGAAAAAAGTAACTGCAAACTTACATCTTATAAGTTTCTCAAATGATTTACTTTTTAGAAACTTTGAGATGAAAGAGTTAGATGATGTTTTAACAAAAGTTAAAAATAAAAAACATACCTATATAGATATACAAAGTGACTATGGTCACGATGCATTTCTAGTAGAGTTAGATAAATTTCAACACCACATAAAGGATGCACTAGATGGCTAAAGATGACTTTGAAAACAAGATAGAAAATGCAAAAAAAACATTAGAAACTCTAATGAACCCTGAAATAACTCTACAAGAGAGTGTAAAAGCTTATGAAAAAGGGATGAGTGAACTAACTAAAGCACAAAAAATCTTAGAAGATGCTCAGATAAAAATCACACAAATAAAAGGTTCATAGATGAAAACTGCTGTTTTACAACTCAGTTCTCAAGGTATGAGTAACACAAAACTTTATAACTATATCAGAATAGCACACAAGCAAGGTGTAAAACTTCTACTTCTTGGCGAATATATATTAAACCCTTTTTTTAAAGAGTTAGAAGAGTTATCTATAAGTATGATAAAAGAACAAGCTGAGTACCAAACAAAAGTTTTAAAAGAGTTATCTACCACTTACGATATGACCATAGTAGTACCTCTAGTCATAGTAAAAAAGAACAAACCATATAAAACTGTAGCTAAGTTTGCACCCTCTTCTACTGCTTACTACTACCAACAACTACTTATAAACTACTCACATTGGAACGAAGAAAAATACTTTGCAAATGAGATTAAAGAGGTCTCTTCACCGTTAGTTTTTAAGATAAACAGTTTCAAGTTTGCTATAATCACTGGTTTTGAGATACATTTTGATGAGATATTTGCACAACTAAAAGAGAAAAATATAGATTGTGTTTTAGTTCCTAGTGTATCTACTTTCGGTTCTTTTAAAAGATGGGAATCTTTGGCTATTGCTCGTGCTATGACAAACAACTGCTACATACTACGAGCAAATCGCATCGGTGAATATGTGGAGAAAAAAGATGAAACTGATTGGCATTTTTATGGTGATTCATTTTTAATCTCACCTAATGGTGAAGCACTTGAACATCTTGGAAATAAAGAGGAACTTATGATAGTAGATATGAGCCACTCAGAAGTTATACAAGCAAGAAAATTTTGGGGATTTAAAGAGATGATACACAAAAGAGAAAAACTATGATAGACTTTTTTCATCGTCAAATCCAACTTTGGGGAGAAGAGACTCAAAACCTACTACAAACTAAAAAAGTAGTTATTATAGGTGCTGGTGGTCTTGGTTCATCTCTATCTTTTGCACTTGGTGCTAGTGGTATTGGTGAGATTAATATAGTTGATTTTGATGAAGTTTCATACCATAACATCCATAGACAGATAGCTTTTAAGCTAGGTGATGAGGGTAAAAACAAAGCCGTTGTAAATGCTGAACTTATCAAACAAAGATGCCCTTTTACAAAAGCAATAGCTTACAAATGTGACTTTAAAGAGTGGAGTAAAAAAGGTATAGAGGTTGACCTAATCATAGATGCAACAGATAACCTACAAGTTCGTAGTGACATCAACACCTATGCAAAAGAGAAAAACCTACCGTGGATATACGGAAGTGTTGAGGCTTTTCATGGTCAAGTATGTTTTATAGATGAGTCTTCATTTACAGATATGTTCAAGATAAGCGACCATAAACCAGCAGGTATAACTCCACCTATAGTTATGCACATAGCATCTCTTCAAGCTAACTTAGCACTTAGGTATTTAGCAGGTTTAAAGATAAGAAAAGATTTTTTATATTATCTATTTTTTAATGATGAGGGGGAGTTAGTAACTCAAAAATTTGGTTTGCCTAAAAGTTAAGTATATACTACTAGCGAAGATAAATTTTTGCTAGTAGTATAAAAAACTAATTTTATAATTTAGAGATATAACCAGCAACCTCTTTTATATCGGCATCTGAAAGTTTTAAAACTTGCCCTTTCATTAAACCTTTCATAGCTCCACCATAAGTTCCAGCTTTATATCCATTTAAAGCATTTATGATTTTTGTAGATTCCCAACCTTTTATAACTTGTGACTTACCTAGTGCTTTTTTCTCAGCATTATTTCCATGACAAGCTGAACAAGATTTGAAGATAGCATCTCCTGTTTGTACAATTGCTAACTCTTTTGGTACAACCTCTTCTTTTACTTCAGTTTTTATCTCTGGTACTTTTGTAGCTTCAACTACTTTTTTTGTTTCAACTTTTTTAACACTTTCTACTGATTCACTTTTTATCTCTTCTTGTGAACCACAACCTACTAACAACAATGTTAATGCAACCGATAATACTATCTTCATAAAATACCTTTATTTAAAATTTTATGTTTAATTATACAACTACTTCTCTATATATATACTTTGAGATGGAAATGCAAATTCTAAATTATTTTTCTCTAAAATATTCCATATTTTAAATAAAACATCTTCTTTTATCTCAAGCCATTGATCCCATGAAGTTGTTTTTGTAAAAGTATATATAAGTATATCTATACTACTTTCATTAAATTTATCAAGATAAACTAAAAGTGTACTTTTTATACCGTATTTGTCATCTACAGATGTAAGTTTTTGTTCCTGTTTATAAAACTTATTTATCTGTTTATAGTCTATTTTTGATGATGTTATTATATCTTGATGGTTTTGTAACATATCTTTTATCTGAGTTATTGCATTTTGTAAATCTTGTTTATTTGATTTATATGTTACACCTATATGCATCTTGATACGGCGACCTATCTTTCTTTTGTTCCAGTTTTTTATAGAACTATTTGCTAATGTTGAGTTTGGTACAGTTATAAGAGCATTGTCAAATGTTCTTATCTTTGTACTTATAAAACCTATTTGAACGACTGTTCCCTCAACATCAGTTGTTTGTATCCAATCACCTATGGAAAATGATTTATCGGCTATCATCTTTATAAGACCAAAAAAGTTAGATAGTGTACTTTGAGCAGCAAGAGCTACAGCCAAACCACCAATACCAAGAGATGCCAATATACCACTTATGTTTACATCAAAGTTCACTAAAACAAGTAGTAAACCTATAAGAAATATAACTATTTTAGAAACTGAAACTATAAGTGCTACAAGTTCTTTTCTTATGTTGTCATCATTTTTATTTGTAAGATATACTAAAGTCATATTATCTATAAATACATAAGATAGATAGATAAAGTTTAACACTATGATAATGTAGAAAAAGTTTAAAACTAAAGGTTGGATGCTATTTGGGTAAACGAGTATCTCTAAAGATAGTTTTAAACCTATAAGTATCACTAAAAATGAAACAGGCTTTCTTATCTTGTTAAGATTATTCATCAATATATCATCTATATCATCAGCTTTTTTATAAATTTTTGATTTGAAAAAGTCATAAATCTTTCTATATATGATATATGCTAAAAATGAAAAAGTTATAATAACAGATAAAAAAAGTATAATCCGACCCATATCAAGATGGATAAATCTAAGTTTAGTATTTAGGTAACTAAAGCTATCATCTGAGTTTATCTCAGTTATCAAAGTTCCTATCTTTAAAAAATTTGACAATGATTCGTAACTAAAGATAGTTTTATTTAGGTTTATATAACCAAGTACATCGTTAAAAAACATATAATTAACATTAAAATCTTCAAAACTCTTTTTTATCTCATTTTCTATCTTTGCATCTATACTTTTTACTTTGTCATACTTTTTTAGATATTTATCATACTCTAGCCTAGAAAGGTAGTCTATATACTCTTGATTTAATTTTTCTAAATCATCTGATGAATAATTAACCCAGCTATTTGAGAGTGTTACAAAGTATAGATACATCTTTTGTTTTACCTCTAAGTTTTTTAACCTTAGTGTATCTCTTGTTACAGCTACATTGTATCCATACTGTTTGTTAATCTTTATCTTTTGTAAGAGTTTTGTTTTTTCTTGCTCATCTATACTAAAAGAATTTTTTTCAGTTAAATCGTAAGGTTTGTTTTTTAAAATCTCGATTAAGTTTTGAAAATCATTGTACTTTTTATCTATCAAACTATTTATACTATTTTCATCTGTTTTATTCGTATCTAAAGAGTAGTAACTCTTTTCTATAGAGGTAACTTTAGTCCAAAAATTACTTTGAGCAAATAAACTTGAACTAACAAGTAAAACTAATAGATATATTTTTAATATACTACTTTTTCTAATCATAATGAAATCACCTTAGCCCCAAATCCACCAATATGTTGAGGAGCATCTTCAAACTTTCTAACTCTTGGATGTGCTTTTAAGAAGTTTTTAACAGCATAAGAGAGTTTACCAGTTCCTATACCGTGATATACTATAACCTCATCCCAACCATTAAGTAGAGCATCTGAGAGAAACTTATCTAAAACTTCACAAGCTTCATCTGCTCTCATACCATGCAGATCACATTTTAATCCAGCTTTTCTTTCTACACTTACTTTTACTTGTGTAGTTGGTTTAGGTTTTATAATCTTTGTATGTTTTAGATGTTTTGTTTTTACTCTAACTTTTAAACCATCCATCTCTATGGTAGCCTCTTTATCATTTTTCATTGATATTATTTTACCTTTTTGAGAGTGGTATTTTACAGTATCTCCAACTTCAAACTTAGCATCTATCACTATCTCTTTTGGTTCTTGTTTTGGAAGTTTTTTATTTGCTTTGTTCATGGCACGGTGTATGGCTTTTGTATCTCCAGCTTTTGCTGCTGTTTTTGCTTCACTTATCGCTACATCATAACTTGTTTTAAGCACTTGTTTTTGCTCATCTAACTCTTTGAACAACTCTTCTCTTTGAGCTTTTAACTCCAACTCTTTAAGTCTGATTTTTTCTAACTTATCATCTACTTTTTTATGTTTTTGTTTTAACTCTCTTTCAAGTTGAGAACCTCTTTCTATAAGTAAATTTAACTTTTCAGAGTTATCACCATAAACCACTTTTGCTTCATCTACTATCTTGTTAGCGATGCCATAGCGACTAGCCGTTTCAAAAGCATAACTTTTACCGATGATACCTTGCATAAACTCATAAGTTGGTTTTCTAGCCTCTTCATCGTATATAGCTGCCATAAGTTCAACATCATCACGGTCTGCCATAAGAGATGCTAGTCTTTTGTGGTGAGTTGTAACTACAACTTTTTGACCTTTTTTTATAAGTTCATCAAGTATCACTTTAAAAAGTGCTGCTGCTTCATCGCTGTCTGTTCCTAGTTCTATCTCATCTACCCCAACAAGTGCTGAATTATATTTGAAAATATTTGAAAACTCCTGCATCCTACCTGCAAATGTTGATATATCATTTTTAACACTTTGTGGGTCATCTATGATGGAGAGTATATTTTTAAAATTACCTATATGACTTTTATGCTCATTTAGTTTCATCGGGATGATATACTTCGCCATAAATGCAGATGCTAAGATGGACTTTAAAAGCATAGTTTTACCACCAGCATTTACACCTGTTACCATCAAGATATTTTTAGAAAAGTCTACATTTATCGGTTTTGCATTGTGTAAAGCTGGGTGTATAAAACCATCTAAGATGATTTTTGAATCTTTTTGAGATTTTATAAGTTTTAGGTTTGAACTTTTTGCAAAAAGAACTCTAGCTTGGTAGTTATCAAACTTTGTAAACTCTTTATCTATAAAGTTTATAAATGGTTGAAGTTCTGCTAGTTTTGATGAAAACTCTTTAGCATAAGAGTAAAAGATAGCTTCTCTCTCTTGGTTTATAAACCGAATCTTTTCTTTTGACTTTAAGATGCTATCTGGCGATACATAAAAACCACCACTACTACTACGACCAACAACTGCACCTTTTAGTACATGGTTAAATCCACCACGAACTAAAAGACACTCTTCGTTATTTACAAAGTGGATTTGTGTATCTATAAGGTATGGTGAGATTTTAGAAGTGCTTGTTAATCTTTTCATAGATGCACTCATATCGTTTTTATGCTCTTTTATCCTTTGAGCAAGTCCATAGAGTGTTTCATCTTTACTCTCTGCAAATTTTCCATCATCTGCAAAAAACTCCTCTATCTCAAGAAATTTTTCATCTATAACAAACTTATCCATCCATCCACCGATAAGCCCATCAACCTCTTTGTTTTTAAAGTAACGAAAATATCTTACAACTTTTATAACCTCAAAGATTTGTTCAAAGTTTAAAACACCTCTTTTTTTTAGGTGTAGTTTTATAGTTGCAAAATCATCAACTTTAGGTGGAGCTTTAAACTCCAGCTTATCTAGTGCTTGTATATACTTAAAATGTAACTCTTGATCACCCTCTATGTATAAAGCTGATTCACGAGAAAAGAAGCTACCAAAAGCTGATATATGTTCATTTAGGTCTAGTTGAGTTATAAGTAAGTTTAGTTTTGATGTTTTATCTGTTTGCATATATTTTTATCTTGTTTTTAAAGTATGAAATTATAACATTTTCATAAGTAGATATGTTACACAATACAGTTTATAATGTTATTTATATAATAATTCGTTAAAATATTAAACTCAAATCATAGCAAAGAAAAAGGTACATATAAACTTTTGAAAATTTTCATCATTTTTTTTATAATCATTTCACTTTACGGAAATACAACACAAAATATGTACAATCTATATCAAGATTCTAAGTTTAGTGAAGCTTGTGATGTTGGACTAAAAGAAATATCAAAAAATTATAAAAATGAAGACTATATATCTTTATATGCTTTTTCATGTTTAAAAGCTGATTATATAGATAGACTAAATCTACCCATCATAAAGTTAAAACATTCAGCAGAAGCTAGAAGTAATGCTTCTTACTTTTCAATCATACTAATGCAAAAAAAATTACTTTACCACAGTTTAGTTGATGGCTATAATCTGACTTCATTTAACTTTCCATCAACAAACCATATACTTTCAAAGATTTTTGACCTCTATTCAGAAGTAAAAAAGCATGATGCAAATACACCATATATTTTTCAAGATAAAAATGATAAACTACTAAAGTACAAACTTTACTTGTTAAAAGATAAAGGGTTGAGTAAAATTATAATTGAAGAGATTTATAACAATAAAATCATTAAAAAACATAAATATTGGTAAAAGAGAGTTTTAAAATATGGATAGAATAACAAATGATTTAATAAATAATGGTTCTATTATGCAAACTCAAGTTGAAAGACTTTTATCAAAAGGTGTTAGAGAAGAACTAATCCTAAGAGATATAACTCTATCTGGATTTATGACTATGCAAAGACTCATACGGTTTATAAGTCAAAAAATTCGTGATGGTGTTTATGAACTCTCCATTATTGATAATTATGATTATATTGATGAAAAAGATATACTTGAAGAGTTAGCTAATGAGTTAGAATTAAATTTTATAGATTTAGATTCAATCGATATGGATTATAAACTTATAAGTAAAGCTTCACTTTCTCAACTAAAAAAATACAAAGCTTTACCTATATCGGAAAATGATATGAGTATAGTAGTTGCCCTACATGATCCTCTAAATATTGAAGCTAAAGAGGGTATAGAAAGACTTTATCCTAGAAAAATCGTAAAAATAGCAGTAGCAACATATAAACAGATAAATTCGTATCTTTTAAAAGTTGAACTAAAAGATAGTGTAAAAGATTTAGTAACTAAGATAAGAGAAGAATTAAACTCTATAAATAACATAGAAGAACAACAAGAAGCTTCATCTATACTACTTCTTATAGATGTCATTTTAAAATCTTGTATAAAAGGTAGAGCGAGTGATATACATATAGAACCAACTGAAAAGAACTGTACTATAAGAGGAAGAGTTGATGGTAAATTGGCAGAGATATTTATATTTGACAAAGATATATATCCACCTTTAGCATCTCGACTCAAACTGTTATCTAATCTCGATATTGCAGAAAAAAGAAAACCACAAGATGGTCGTTTTTCTAGTACAGTAGAAAAGTATGAGTTTGATTTTCGTATATCAACACTACCGACTATATATGGAGAGTCTATAGTTATGAGGGTACTAGATAAAGAAAAAGCACTTGTAAAATTAGAAGATGCAGGGATGGATAGCTTCAGTTACCAAAAATTTATAAAAGGTTTACAAGCACCTCATGGCATCATCTTAGTTACAGGACCAACAGGAAGTGGTAAAACCACAACTTTGTATGGTGCTTTAAATGAACTTAGAAATACAGAAGATAAAGTTATAACAGTTGAAGACCCAGTTGAGTATAGAATGAATCTTATCCAACAAGTTCAAGTAAATCCAAAAGTTGGTTTAACTTTTTCATCGGCTCTTCGTTCTATATTAAGACAAGACCCCGATAAGATTATGATTGGGGAGATTAGAGATAAAGAGACTTTAGAAATTGCCATAAAATCAGCATTAACAGGTCACTTAGTTATATCTACCTTACATACAAATGACTCTATAAGTGCTATCACTCGTATGGTTGATATGGGTATAGAACATTACCTCATAAGTGGTGCATTAGTAGCTATACAAGCTCAAAGACTTGTTAGAAAGATATGTAAACATTGTAAAATACAAGAAAATGTACCATCATCAACTTTACAAAATATAAAACATCTTATACCTCAAGATGCAAAATTTTATACCGGTTCAGGCTGTAGAGAGTGTAATGATACTGGTTATATGGGTAGAGAGATGATTTGTGAAGTTCTTAGCATTACAGATGATTTATCATCATTGATAGCAAAAGGTTCATCTAAAGAAATTTTAACAGATCAAGCAAAAAAAGATGGTTTTATAGATATATACCAAAATGGTATCCAAAAAGCACTTGATGGTGTGACAACACTACAAGAAGTATTAAGAGTAGCAAGATAATGAACTATTATATCGCTACTGTTTTAAGAAGAGGGAAAAAACAAAACTACCCAGTATATGCAAAAACAAAAAAAGAAGCCACTGAGTATATAAAAAATAAGCATTCAGGGATAATCATAAAAGTTGTAGAATCAGAAGAACCACTTGAAGTTCAACTACAAAGATTTAAAAAAGACTTTTTAAAAAATATACAAAAAAAGAAAATTAAACCAGATGCACTTATAGGGGCTATACGACAACTAGCTGTTATGACAAATGCTAGTATATCTATACATGATTCTATCCAAGAGATAGCACAAGCTACTAGTGATGTAGCATTAAAGAGTGTGTTTTCAAAAGTCGCTGAAGATATAAATTCTGGTAGTTCACTATCTAAATCTATAAAAAATTTTAGATTTGAGGTTGGTAACTTAACTATAGCTATGATAGAACTAGGTGAAAAAACTGGTAATCTCGACGAAGCACTATATGCACTTGCAGATATGCTTGAAGAGATTCGTGCAAATGTAATAAAGTTTAAAAAAGCGATGGCTTACCCTAAAAATGTCATGATTGCTATGGCTGTAGCTTTTACTATACTTATATCTTATGTTGTACCACAGTTTAAGTCTATATTTGAATCTCTTCATGCTGAACTACCACTACCTACTAAAATCTTACTTGCACTTGAAAATATTTTTAATAACTATGGACCTTATGCTTTAGTTTTACTCTTTAGCATCTTTATGTTAGCAAGATACTTTATAGATAATTATAAAGATGTAAGATACAAATGGCATGAATTTTTACTAAAAATATATCTTATAAAAGATATTATAAAATTCTCAACATTAAACCGTTTTACACTTGTTTTTTCTGAACTTGTTCGTGCTGGTATCCCCATAGCAGAAGCACTCGATACATCTATAGGGATGATTGATAACCTACCTCTAAAAAACAAACTTTTTTCAGTAAGGATGGTTGTTGAAAAAGGTGGAACACTATACAAAGGGCTAGAAGAGACTAAACTTTTTGAAAATATGATTATACAGATGGTAAATGCAGGTGAAGATAGTGGTACATTAGATGCGATGATAAAAAAAGTTGCTGAGTATTATAAAATGAGATTTGATGCTATTATAGATGGTCTCTCAGAAGCTGTTGAACCCATAATGCTATTTATCATAGCATCTATGGTTATACTACTAGCACTTGGTATATTTTTACCTATGTGGGATATGGGTAATGCTGTTCAAGGTAGATAAGTAAGAGGTATCTTTTACTTAATCTC
>CAZSWW010000017.1:0-13391 GCA_964611265.1 uncultured Sulfurimonas sp.
ATAAAAAAGATACTCAAAAAACTAACTACATAAGTAGCTAGTTTAAGCCGATTAAGCTTGAAGTTCTTTTAACTTTTCTTGAACTTTCGCAACATGCTCTTTTACTCTAACTTTATTCCATACAGCTTGAACTACACCATCTGGGTCTATGATGTAAGTTGAACGGATTATACCCATGTATTCTTTTCCAAAGTTTTTCTTCATCTGCCATACACCGTAGTTTTGCATCATCTGAGTTGACTCATCACTTAGTAGTGTTATACCTAACTCTTTTTTCTCTATAAAGTTACGATGTTTTTTTGTGCTATCTGCACTAACTCCAAGAACTATGGCATCAAGGTCTGCAAAATCAGGCAAAGCCTCTGTGAACTCACAAGCTTCTGTTGTACAACCTGGTGTGTTGTCTTTTGGGTAAAAATACAAAACCACCCACTTACCTTTTAAATCTCTTGAACAAATCTCTACATCATCTTGGTTTGGTAAACAAAATTCTGGTGCTATAGTTCCTATTTCTAACATATTATTTCCTTAATCTTTTAACAAAATTGTATCATAATTAAAGTCTTAACTTATCGCTATTTTGTTATAATCATATCTATAAAAAAGAGGACAATTTCACTTGATACATCAAAAAATAGACAAAATTGCTATAGTTCGCCTCTCTGCACTTGGTGATATTGTAAATAGTTCAGTTGTTTTACAGTTTATAAATCAAAACTATCCAAATGCAAAAATAGACTGGATTACAGAAGAGGTTTTTGCACCACTTTTAACATGGCATCCACTTATAAATAATGTTCACACAATAAACCTAAAAAAAATCAAAAAATCAAAAAAATTATCTGAAGTTTTTGAAACTATCTCAAAACTAAAAAATCTTGGAACTTATGACTTAGTTATAGATATGCAAGGACTTATAAAGTCAGCTATAGTAACTAAACTTATAAGCAAAAATACTCATGGATTTGATAAAAATTCATCAAGAGAAGGTATTTCATCTTTTTTTTATACCTCAACTTCTAGTATATCTTATGATGCAAATGTCATAAAAAGAAACTGTTTTGTAGTCTCAGATGCACTTGATTTTGAGATAACAGATAAGATGCTTTTAACTAAACAAGCTGTATTTCCAACAGGTAGTAAAAGTAACTCTGGTAAAATAGCTATCGTTATAGGTGCTTCTTGGAAAAGTAAAAAATACCCTAAAGAGAAGATGGCTCAACTTTGTGATATGCTTCAAAAAGAGTGTATTATCATTTGGGGTAATGATGAAGAAAAAAACGAAGCTATATGGATAGAAGAAAACTCATCTTATGCTAAAGTTGCACCAAGTTTTTCACTAACTGAGTTGGTTGAGTTTATATCTAGTGTAGATATGCTTATAGGGAATGACACAGGTCCAACACATATGGCTTGGGCTCAAAACATTCCATCTATAACTCTTTTTGGACCTACAACTTCAAGAATGATATATGAAACACCTATAAACAAATCTATAAAATCACCTTCACAAGTAGACATAAATAAGATAGATAAAAATGATTTTTCTATATCTGAAATAAAAGTAGATGAAATATATAACATGGCAAAAGGATTGTTAGACAATGGGATTTAAACTATTTTTACTATTTGAAAGATTTTTAATGCTACTTCCTAGTTTTGTTAGAAAATGGTTCTTTTCATCTTTAGCATCTCTTGGGTATTTACTATCAAGTAGGTATAAAAAAGTTGCATATTCTAATCTTAACTTTTTATTTCAAGATAAATTAACCAAACAACAAAAACAAGAGATAGTAAAATACAGCTTTAAAAATCTAGCATTTAACTTTTTACACCTTTTAGAGATTCGCCATATGTCAAAAGATGAATTAAGAAAAAAAGTAACAGTTCAAAATATAGAAGCAGTAAATAGAGTTCATAAAGAGGGTCGTGCAGTTATCTATGTAACAACTCACTACTCATCTTGGGAATTGGGGGGAGCTTCTATAGGTGCATTTGTTGAACCTCTTGCTGCAGTTTATAAAAAGATGAAAAATGACACTTACCAAGAGTGGCTTTTAGAGTCCCGTTCTCACTTTGGAAATATAAACCTAGAAAAAACAAATGTAGTAAAACCATTGATAAGACTTATAAAAAAAGGTTATGCAAGTGGTCTTTTGATAGATACAAATATAAATGAAAAAGATGGTGTTATAGTGAATTTTATGGGTAAAGATATTCGCCAAACATCTACACCTGCTTATTTAGCTAGAAAATTTGATGCAGCTATTATACCTGTAACTATAAGAACAGATGATGAAGAAAATTATACTCTTATGCTTTTTGATGAAATACCAGTACAAAAAACAGAAAATATAGAAGAAGATATACAAAAAGCTACACAACTTCAAGCAGATTGGTTAGCTAATCTTATCTCTGATGAACCAAAATTTTGGTTTTGGTTACATCGTCGTTTTAAAAATGACTATCCTGAGATATATTAAGGGCATAAATGAAAAAAATCACTAAAAAAGTTTTCCGTTTTTTAGCTTTAATATTGATACCTACTATAGGTTCACTACTTATAAGGCTTCTATATATAACAAATAAAAAAGTTTTTCATGCTCCAAAAACTCTAGGAGATAAGAACTTTATAATGGCTTGTTGGCATGGAGAACTTTTAATGATACCCTATGCTTATACTCACTACAAAAAAGACCCAAAAGTAAAACTTGTTATATCTGAACATTTTGATGGTAATCTTATAGCCAAAACTCTCAATAAATTTGGTTTTGAAACTATCCGTGGTTCTAGCACCCGTGGAGGTGTAAAAGCTCTTA
This sequence comes from uncultured Sulfurimonas sp., assembly GCA_964611265.1. Taxonomy (GTDB): domain Bacteria; phylum Campylobacterota; class Campylobacteria; order Campylobacterales; family Sulfurimonadaceae; genus Sulfurimonas. Next base: position 2,820 of record CAZSWW010000017.1, read on the forward strand.
TAGAATCTATAAAATCTCTAAAAGATGGTTATGACCTAGGCATAACACCTGATGGTCCTAAAGGTCCAAGACATGAAGTTCATGATGGCATCATAGTTATGGCTCAAAAAGCAAAAGTTAAAATTGTCTTAGTTGAGATAAAACCAACTAAATACTGGCAAATCTCCTCTTGGGATAAATTTATAATCCCTAAACCATTTGGTATTATAAACTATTATATCAGTGATTTTATAGATGTAGAAAATATAAAACTAGAAGATGCTAAGATGTTAGTAAAAAATGGATTACTTAAACATGAACACTAAATTTATTTTTCCTTCTATTGCTGTATTTATATTGTTGGTTATGGGTCTATTTTTTTTAGCAAATCCATCTTATAAAATATCTATAGAAGCAAAATACCACTATGAACTAGGTGAATACAAAGAGGCTTATAAACTAGCACAAGAAGCATTTAGTTTGGATTTATACAATAGAATGGCATCAACTGTTATGGCTCAGTCAAAAATCTCTTTACAATATGTTTCATATATGGAGATGGCGAACAAGTATATGAAAAGTATCAATGAGATAGCAACACATGATGTTATATCAGGAGCTGATAAAGCGAAGATAAGAACAATTTGTGAGATAATGATAGGCTCTTACACAAAACTAGCCCCTAGTGTTATTACAGATAAAGAACTTGTAGCTAAAGTAGCAAGTTATAATAAAAAATTTGAGAGTCTCCTTGAAAAAGTTACTAAATAAAAAACGAAGAGAGTTCTTAGAATTCTTAGATGAGATAAGAGGATATTCTGATTTAACACTAAAAAGTTATGATGAAACGATAGTAGAAGCACTTCAACATATAGAGATATATAAGGAAAACAATATCATCATATTTAACTTGATGCCATATAGGATAAAAATATCCACTTTAAACCCTAAAACTATAACTAAAAAACTCAGTGCCATTAGAGGTTTTTCAACATTTTTAAATGATGATGGTATAAAAAATATTTTAAAATCTGATGATAGTGTAAAAGTTGCTAAAACATTACCTAAACCTATATCTCACAAAAATATTATAGAAGCATTAAAACATGCTTCAACAGATGAAAGGCTAGTTGTTACACTATTTTATACACTAGGTCTTAGAATCTCAGAGTTGTTAAATCTAAAGATAGAAGATATTTCAGACAAATGGATAAGAGTTCTTGGAAAAGGTAACAAACAAAGAGATGTACCTATAATAAAATCTACAAAAGAGTTATTAGATGAATATTTATCTACTCATAGTGTAAAAAAGTATCTTTTTGAAAAGAATGATGAAAAATTAAGCGAAAATATCTTAAGATACATCGTAACTAAAGTCTTTAAGAGAATAAATTTAAAAGTTACACCACATCAGTTAAGACATTCTTATGCTACTTCATTACTAAATGGAACAGCACCCATAGCTGATGTTAGTGAGTTGCTTGGTCATTCTTCTATGGCTACAACACAAATATATACAAAATTAGGTAGTGCATTGAAAGAACAAAATTACAATAAAGCACATCCACTTTGTGGAGTGAAATAAAACTATGTTAGATAAAATCGGTTCTTTTTTATATCATAAGATATTTATTAATATATACATCAAAAGTGATTCTTGGAATATTTATGTTGAAAAATGGAATAGAAAAGGTTTAATTAGCTCTGAAGAAAAGGAGTTTAAAACTACTACATTAAATGATGATATAACCAAATTTGTTAATTTTTTTACAAAAGATACACCTTACTTTTATGTATCTGTTTTAGACCCATCTACCACTCAGGGTGCAGCACCAACTTGTGAACATATAGAAGTAGCTAAATTTTATGATAAAACTCTTTCAAAATATGGTTGTTATAAAAACAGATGGTCGTACTACTCTTCAAAATATGATTTAGATGAACTTGATAATGATTTTGGTGATTTTGGTTTAGATTTTATTTTTTCACCGTTTATAGTTTTAGCAAATTTCTTTCAAGATAAAATTGAGACAAATTTAGCCATATTTTTATTGATTCAAGAGACATCTATCTCTCTTACTATATTTGACAACTCTCATTTATTATTTGCTCAACATATTAATCTAAAAAATGAATTTGACAATGATGGTTTTTCGATAGATGAAGATAATGATGATGAGATTGCTTTAGATGAGATATCAGAAGAAAGTATAGATTTGGATAGTGTGGATGTAGATGATAGTCTTGATGATTTAGATGTGTTTGGTGATATTGAAGATTTGGATTCTATAGAAGAGATTGATGAATTTACAGATATTGAAGATGACTTTGAAGAGGAAGTTATCTCTGAAACAAAATCACATAAAAATCATTCTTTATCTGAAAGTGAAGAGTTATTTGACGAAGATTATCAAATGTTTACAGCTATTCAATCTTCTATTAAAACTTTTTATGAGGATGAAAAGTATAATAGTAAATTTGTTGAAAGTATCTATATTGCAGATAGCATCAATGTTAGTAGCGATTTAAAAAGTTACCTTGAAGAGGAGATGTTTTTAAATGTATATATCAGACAAATAGAACTTGGTCCAGAGATATCTGAATTGGTACAGGCGGAACTAAAATGATATATAGTTATACAAAAGCAAGAAGCAAAAATCTTATTACAAGTGAATTAAAACTATTGTTTATATTCTTTTTTATTACTATTATCATGCTTTTAATGACATATCTTTTTTTAACATATAAAAACTATTCTTTTAAACAAGAACATATAGATATAGAAAAATCAAAAAGTGACCTAAATATAAGTCTAAATAAGATGAATTCAGATATAAAATTTATAGAAAAACAAGTTTTTGTTTCAAAAAATATTTTTACTAAAAATACAATACTAAAAGATTCTATAACCAATATGTTTGATCTTGTTCCTGATAGAATAACACTATCAGAAGCAAAACTACTTAAAAATGGTCTTATTTTATATGGTATTACACCAAATAAAGATGTATATAACTTTATGCTTCAAGCACCTCTTCGATCTATATTTCATCGTACTTATAGTAGTTTTTATCCATCTGAAAATGGTTGGTTATCTTTTGTATCTAAAAACTATATCGATGAAGATGAAATCATAGAGGAGGAAAAATAATATGAAGATTGAAGTTTCTAGACAAAATTTATATCTATTAATCTTATCAGTTGCATTACTAATATTTGTACTATTTTTTTCTTTTTTAGTTTTAATCCCTCAAGGTAAACAATACAGAGAAAAAAGAGTACAAATCAAAAAAGAGGAAGCTGAATTAAAGGTTCAAAAAAAGTACAATGAAGATACTACAAATGTTTTAAAAGAACTCCGTAGTGATAACAAACATATAATATCTGCATTTGCAAATACCTTTGAAACAAAAAGATTTAAAAAACTACATGATAATTATTTTTCAGAATTAGTTATATCAAAAGAACCTACAGAATCAGATAAAGATGGATTTAGTGTTTACTCTGTTAAAGCAGTATCTAAGATAAATTCTCCAAAAACTTTTTATAACTTTTTAGATGCTATAAATAAAACAGAGTGGATTATAAGTATAAATTTTCCAATCAACTTTAAAAGAGATGGCGAGGTTATTAGTTCATCATTTACGATGAAAGTTTATTCTAACCTAGTTGATATGAATTTAACTAAGTGATTCTATACCTAATATAGTTTTACTAATATCAACAGATAGATTTTCAAAACCATCTTTTGTAACAAGTATATCATCTTCTATTCTTATACCTATACCTCTATACTCTTTAGGTATGTATTTATCATCTTTATCAAAGTAAAGTGCTGGTTCTATAGTTAAGACCATCCCCTCTTTTAGTGCTATCTCTTTACCTTTTGCATCTTTATATGGTGCTTCATCATGAACATCTAAGCCCATCCAATGCCCTATGCCGTGTGGATAGTATTTTTTATGTTTTTGCTTTTTTATGATTTTTTTAGTTTTACCTTTTAAGATGCCAAGTTTAACCATACCATCTACTAAAAGTTTTTCACTTTTTTTATGTAAATCACTTCTTAATACATCTGGTTCAACCATAGATATTATTTTTTCCTCAACCTCTAAAACAAGATTATATATCTCTTTTTGAACTTTTGTAAATTTACCATTTACAGGGATAGTCCTAGTTATATCACTAGCATAGTAATCATACTCACAACCTGCATCTATCAAGATAAGTTCCCCATCTACTAATGGTTTGTTGTTTGATATATAGTGAAGAGTATTGGCTGAATTTCCACCTGCTACTATAGAGGTATAAGCATCGTTATAAGCCATATTTTTCTTAAAAACATACTCTAACTCAGCTTGAATATGCATCTCATTTTTACCAAGTTTATCCATCATCATAACTCTATGGTGAGCATCTTTGGTTATAGATATAGCTTTTTTTATAAGTTTTATCTCTGCTTCTGACTTTATAAGTCGCATCATAGAGATTGGTTTAGCTATATTTTTATAACTATATATATCTTTTGTATGCTCTTTTAGAGTTCTAATATCTGTATCATCTTGTTTAAAGTCAAAGTATAGATGTTTAACATCTGCTAAATACTCTTTTAACTTTGTTGTAAAATCATCTACTAAAAAAACTTCATCTACTAAAAATCTTTTTTTAGCTTTTTTAACACCCTCTTTTTTTCCAGTCCATAACTCTATAGTTTTATCTTTTTTTTGGACAAATAAAACTGTTTTAGTTTTTTTCTTTTTTCTTATAAACACTAAAATAGAGTTTTCCTCTTTAAAACCTGTTAGGTAGTAAAAGTTACTATTTTGTCTATATGGATACTCTGTATCATTTGAACGAGTTTTATATGTTGCACTAAAAACAACTGCTACTGAGTTTTTAGATAAAGTCTCTACTAAGGCATCTCTTCTGCTTTTATACTCTTGTTCACTAATCATCTACAAACCTCTTCTAACCAATCTGTACTTTTTACTAAAACACTAGATAAAGCATTTGTTAATGCTTTTACACCACCATTTGCATCACCTAAAGCACCCTCTTTTGCTTTAAAATCTTGTGATGCTATAACTTTGTTTGTTTTTGCATCTATTAGAGAAAAAGTCATAGCAACATCAGCATAAGAGTTAGTTAAATCTTTGTTAAAAGATTGTATAAACTTCTCTATATTTACCTCTAGTATAAAATCACTCTTTGCTCTTGAACGAGATATTTGAACATTGTCAAAAATCTTTTTTTCTCTCAATATTTTTACAACTTGTGAAGTTATAGCATCGTTTGGTGATTCTGCCCATACTGAGAGTGAATAAGTGTATATCTTCTTATCATCTTGAGCATAGTTCATATTTAGTGTTTTTAGTTTATTTGATGAAAAACTTTGTGCTACTTTTATAGTTTTTAAACTACACTCTTTAGAGGTTGATTTTTTTATAGGTATATTTACATCTATACTATACTCAGTCAAAGGTGGCTTAGTTACGGAGCAACCACCAAACCATAAACCTACTAAAATTATTAGATAATATCTCATATTACTCCCCCGGACCTTTTTTAATATCTTCTTTTTTAAACAATATATCAGATGGACTTCTATCGTATTTATTTAAAGTATCATCAATCTTTATCATCATATTTTGCATATCTAACATTGTGTTGTTAAGTGTTGGCATCATATCGTTTGTAATCTCTTTGATGTTAAATTCACCACTAGACATAGCTCTTTTAAACTCATCCATAGAACTTCTAATACCAACATAGCTATTCATGATGGACTCAAAAGATGCCGAGATATTGTTCTCCCAAGACATAGAATTATCTAAAAATCTATCTACATTTGGAACTGTTGCATCTATTTTAGTTGTTATGGAGTTTAGATTTTTAGCACTCTCTTGTAGATTTTTTATAGTTTCATCATCTAAGAGTTTATCAAGTCTTCCCATAAAAGATGCACTATTTTTAAGTAGTAAAGAAAATTGTTTTTGATTTTCATCATTTAAAAGATTGTTTGTTTTTATAAGTGTATCACTAAGTCCATCTGCAACACCACCAAAAGATGCTTCTAACTTTGTAAACAATGATGGGATGCTCTTTATAACAGGGTATCTCTCCCCATCTTCTCTTTTTAAAACACTAGAGGTATCTCCACCAAGTGTAAGGTTTATATAACTAAGTCCTGTTATACCTTGAGATGTAAGTTTTGCAGCTGTATCCTCTTTTATAGGGGTAGTTTTAAAGATGCTTATCAAAACATCTATCTGTTCAGAATTTTTAGGATTGATTGAAAGTTTAGTAACTTTACCAACCTCTATACCTCTGTACTTGACAGATGCATCTATGTTTAAACCTAAAACAGATTCATCAAAATGTATAAGATACTTTTTCATCTCTAATTCATCAGCTGGTTTTAACAACCAGTAAGAAAAAACCAACATTGAGAAGATTCCAACAAGAACCGATAAACCAACCAATGTATAATTAACTTTGTTATTCATAACTTTCTCCAAAAAAAGTTTGTATAAATTTATTGTCTATAGATGCTATGTTATCTAAAGAACCCTCATAAACTATCTTTTTCTCATCTACGATTCCAGCTCTATCTACAGTATCTGAGATAGATTGTAAATCGTGTGATACCATAATGATAGTTAAACCTAGAAGTTCTTTTAGTTTTAGTATCAAAGCATCAAAATCTCTTGCAGATATAGGGTCAAGTCCACTTGTAGGCTCATCTAAAAAAAGAAGCTTAGGATCCATCGCCAATGCCCTAGCTAATCCAGCTTTTTTCTTCATACCACCACTTATCTCTGATGGAAAAAGATTTGCATCTGAGAGTTTAAGTCCAACTATATCTATCTTGAACTTTACAATCTCATCTATCATCTTTTTTGACAAATCAGTGTATTCATAAAGTGGTAAAGCTATGTTTTGAGCTATACTCAAAGATGAAAACAACGCTCCAGCTTGAAAAAGTACACCCCATTGTTGTCTTAGTTTTTGAGCATTATTTTGGTTTATATTAGCTACATCATAACCTAGAACATCGATACTTCCACCGTGTATATCTTGAAGCATAACTATCTCTCGTAAAAGTGTTGTTTTACCACATCCACTAGGACCTAGTAAACCAAATATTTCACCCTCATTTATACTAAAGTTCAACCCATCATGCACCACTTTATCACCAAAAATAGTTCTTACACCTTTTGCTTGAATAACTACACCCATCATATCCCTAGATTTGTAAGTGCAATAGAAAAAACTGCATCACATATAATAACTGCAAATATCGACTCAACTACACTTTTTGTAGTATTAAAACCTATACTTTGAGTATCATCTTTTACCATAAGACCTCGATATATACCAATAGATGCTATCAAAAATGCAAAAAATGGACCTTTAATGATACCAATGTAAAAATGCTTAATATCTATAACCTCATTAAATCTGTTTAAAAAAAGTTCTGTTGTTATAGATAGGTCTATGTTAGCGATTATCATCCCACCAAATATTGCCATCATATCTGAGAGAAATATAAGTATAGGCATCATAATCATCAAAGCTATTATACGAGGTAGCACTAAAAAAGCAAAAGGGTCAAAACCCATAGTTTTCATAGCATCTAACTCTTGAGTGATTTTCATAGCACCTATTTGTGCAGTATAAGCTGACCCACTCCGTCCTGCTATGACTATAGCAGTTATAAGTGGGGAGAGTTCTCTAAGGATTGAGATACCAAGCATATCTACTACAAAGATATTTGCACCATATAGTTTAAGTTGGTAAGCTGACTGATAAGCAACAACTAAACCTATAAGAAAACTTGTGATAGATATGATGAAAAATGCTTTTATAGCACTCTCGTTTATCTCAAAAAATATCTCTTTAAACCTTATAGTTTTAGGGGAAGATATATACTTTAAAAATGCCATAAAGACAAGTCCAAAAAATTCGACAAATGATAAAAAAGATCTATAATTTAAAACTAGATTTTTTCCTATATTATCTATAAAACTATCTTGTTTTAGACTTTTTAAATCTGTATGTTTCATATCTTTTGTAAGTTTTAAAGTATCTGAGATTTTTTGATTTGGAGATGTTATTTTTACTTTTTTATCTAAAAAGTCATTTTGTAAATTATTTATAAAGATAGCAGATGCAGTATCTAAAAAATCTAAATTTGATAAACATAAATTTACAGTTTTTATATCTTGCATATTTATAGAATCTATCTGCTTTTTGTATTTGGATATTAAATATAAATCGAACTTTCCATAAAATTTTATGAAAAGTTCACTTTTATCTGATTCTATCTTTAGATAAGAGTTATCCATTAATTACTAAAAATCTCTCTCTAATAATTTGTTTACTTTTAGTATGGTTATGATTCTATCTGCTTGTTTACCAACACCATCTATCATAGTATCATCACCTATTAAAGTATCTGGTGCTGGACCTATGTTTTCTTTTTTAATTCTTATAGCCATAGTAAGTCTATCTATAATAAATCCAGCTATATCCTCATCATTTTTCATAACTATAAATCGAGTATTATCATCATGTTTTTGTTCACGAAGTCCAAACTTTAAACGAAGGTCAATCAAAGGGATAACTGAACCCCTCATATTAAATACACCCTTAACATAAGCTGGAACTTGTGGAACTCTAGTCCAAGTAAAAGGTTTAATAATCTCTTGAATAGATAAAATAGGCACAGCATATTCCTCTTCACCTATTATAAAACCAACTAACTGAACTATATCTTCACCATGGTCAATTCCATCTTCTTCTTGTTGTGCAGCTTGTTTATCAATAACTTGTTTTAACTTATCACTCATTACTTACTCCTGCTTAAAATTTAAAATTAATATTTCTAGATACTACACTAGATAGATAATCAGCAGAATATGGTTTAGTAATATACTCAACCATACCAACCTCAACACCACGCATACGATCAGATTTACCAGTTCTTGATGTAACAGCAATAAGAGGTAGATTTTTATATTTGTTATATTTTTTAATCTCACCTGCTAATGTATAACCATCCATTCTTGGCATCTCTATATCGATAAGCATCGCATCAAAATTATGACTACCATCTTTTAGTTTTGTTAATGCATCTTGACCATCTACAGCTTCAACTAAAGTCACACCCAATGCAGATAATGATTTTGTCATAATCATTCTATCTGTTTTTGAATCATCAACTATCATAATAGTATAATCACTTGCTGAATTTTTCTCTTTTTTAGCTTCTCCACTCTCGGCAGTTTCAGTAATCATAGATGATGTTTTCACTTTTCTAGCCATCTCCATAAGTGCTACTACATCAACAATAAGGGTAACCCCTCCATCACCACGAATTGTAGCTCCAGCAATACCCTCTATACCTTTTAAATATTCTCCAAGAGATTTGATAACAATCTCCTCTTGACCAACTAAGGTATCAACAAGAAGTCCTAATTTTTGAGCTCCAACTCCTAGGACAACTACATAAACATATTCACTACTTTCCATAATTCGCTCAACTTCAAAAATATCACCAATATGAACTAAAGATAAAACATCTTCACGGAGTCTTAGAACTGATTTACCCTCAACCGTATAGATCTCATCTGTTGAGATTCTAACAGTTTCCATAACTGAAGCCAATGGAATTGCATAAGTTTCCTCTTGAACACCAACTAAAAGTGCTTGAATAATAGCAAGAGTAAGAGGAATTTTTAGTTTTATGGTTGTGCCTACATTTATTTCACTCTCAATATCAATGATACCATTTAGTTTTTCAATATTTGTTTTTACAACATCCATACCAACACCACGACCACTAACATTTGTAACAGCAGCAGCAGTTGAAAAACCTGGTTTAAAGATAAGTGCAAAAGAGTCTTTATCACTCATTATATCAGCTTCTTTTTCAGTGATAAGACCTTTTTCTATACATCTATCTTTTAGCATATTTGCATCAAGACCTTTACCATCATCATCTATTTGGATAACTATTTGGTTACCTTCATTGTATGCTTTTAAAGATATAGTTCCCATCTCTGGCTTACCAGCTTCAAGTCTAGTTTCAGGTACTTCTATACCATGATCACAAGAGTTTCGGATGATGTGAACAAGAGGATCACCTATCTCTTCAACGATTGATTTATCTAACTCGGTATCTTCACCATCTATTTGTAAATCTATCTTTTTATTAAGTTCACGAGACAGATCACGAATCATTCTAGGAAATTTATTAAATACCTTTCCAACTGGTAACATTCTTGTTTTCATAACAGCTATTTGTAGGTCAGTTGTAACAAGTGAAACGATAGAAACTACTTGGTTTAACTCCTCTAAAAACTCTTCACCCTCATAACGATCTTCCATATCATCGTTAATTTTGATTAGTCTATTTTTAGCAAGAACAAGTTCCCCAATAAGATTCATTAGATGGTCAAGTCTTTTTACATCAACACGGATTGTCTGTTCAGGTGCTACTTGTTTCTTAGCTGGTGCAGCTGCTTTTGCTTCACCTGCTGGTTTTTTTGGTGCTTCTCTTTTAGGTGCAGGTGTAGTTGGAGCTGGAGC
>CAZSWW010000018.1:0-12922 GCA_964611265.1 uncultured Sulfurimonas sp.
TTATAATCTTATCACAAAAAAACTATTTTTCAAATTTTTCATCTTAAATCATTTATCATATTTGCTAATTCAACTAAATCAAGAGATAAAGTGATAGCACCTATCTCAACAGCTTTTTTAGGCATACCATATACAATACAAGAAGATTCAACTTGAGCATAAGTTAATGCTCCAGCTTCCTTCATCGATAGTATTTTTCTTGCTCCATCTTCACCCATACCAGTTAAAATAATACCTACACCTTGAGTTTTAACCTCTTTTGCCATAGAAGAAAACAAAACATCAACACTAGGTTTATGAGAGTTCACTCTAGGGTAATCTTTTAAGACTATTTTATATAAAAAACCATCTTTTTTAACTTCCATATGTAAATTACCAGGTGCAATTAAGATTCTTCCAGGTAGTAAAGTATCACCATCTTTAGCTTCTTTTACATCTGAATTTGGTAATAATTCATTTAACCTATTGGCAAATCCATAAGTAAAGCCAACTGGCATATGTTGTGTAATAACTATAGCTGGGTGATTTGGTTTCAAATTTTGGGTTAATATCTCTATAGCTTGAACACCACCGGTAGAAGCACCTATTGCAACTATTTTTTTAGAAGCTTTTTGTGTAGTATATTTTATATCTTTACTATCTTTTAGTATATATTGTTTTCTTGGACTATGTTTATTAAATGAAACTTTTGCTTTAGAGGCTGCTCTTACTTTAGTTAAAAAAGCTTCAGTATGTTCATCAAAAAATTTACTTAGATTGATATTTGGCTTATGAACAACATCTACTGCACCCATTCTCATCGCATCTATAGCAGCTAAACTACCATTACTAGCCATTGTTGAACATATAATAACTGGAATTGGTTTTTGTTCATTTATTTTTTTTAGAAATTCAAGACCATCCATTTTAGGCATCTCTATATCAAGTATAAAAACATCAGGTAAACCGACATCTTTAAAGATTTTAAAAGCATCTATAGGGTTATTAGCAGTTCCTATTAGTTTTATATCTTCTACTTTAGTAAATAAATTTAAAAAGCTATTTCTTACGACAGCACTGTCATCTATTACAAAAACCTTTATCATCAGAAAAATCCTTTTTTATTTTATTCCAACAATTCATCAATCTTATTATAAGCTGGTACTAAAACATCTTTATAATACTTTTTAGATGATTTTTGTATATAGTTTTTAAAACTATTTAACTTTATCTCTTGTGTCTCATTTAAATTAGCCATAGTAAACTTTAACTGAGATATAAAATCTTTATCTTGTTTTGCTATTTCATATATTGTTAAACCAAACTTTCTACTATACTTGATGATATCATCATCAAGCATAACAACATATTTATCTTTATCTTCATCAAAGAGATGACTCTTTACAGAACGATTTTCATTAAATATACCTCTAATATCTCCAAAATAGTTATCAAATTGATACTGAATATATCTATGGTTTTTAGCTCTATTTAAAACAAATAAAAATTTCAACTTTGGGTTCATACCTTTTAAAATACTATAAATAACACTAGCATTTATACCATCTTGTTCACCATCAAGTAGTGGGATAACTACCAAATCTATAAAATGAACCATACCATTTTCATTTAAAGCATCTAAAACTATTGTAGTAGTTTTATTTCCACCTATATCAAAACAAGCTGTTTCATCTCTTGATATTATATCTGTTATATTTTCTCTTAAAAGTTCTGTAGATACATCTACTATCTCTCTAGTAGTTAAAGATGAATCACCATAACTTAAGCAATCATCATTTTCATCATCAAACTCATAAAATGATACCTTTTTAGCATTTTTCTCATATAAATAAGACGCGATAAGTTGCATTGTAATAGTGCTTTTACCAACTCCACCTTTACTTGATACTACCATTATTTTCTTATTTTTCATCATAACACTCTTTTATATATAGAAGTTTGAACTTGTTTTAATTTAGGAGTCTTTAACATATTTAAATTTTCTGTTAAGGATATTATAAAATAACCACCAATTTCTAAGCGTTCTATCATATTGTTAACAACTTTTTGCTTAGTTTCAACATCAAAATATATAAGCACATTTCTTAAAAAAATCAAATGAAATTGTCCAAATTTTTTATTGTCCTCAAGTAAATTAGCAGTCTGAAAAGTTATATTTGGAGTTATTGCCCTATCTATCAAAAATTGACCTTTATGCTGTTGTTTACCTTTTAAGCAGTATTTACTTCTAAACATTACAGGTATTTTATCTATCCATTTTTCAGGGTATAATCCAATCTTTGCTTTTCTAATAACTTCAGAATTTATGTCTGTTCCTAAAATTTCCCATCTATTTTTAGGGATACTAACATCAATCACCATAGCAGCAGAATATGCTTCTGCACCAACTGATGATGCAGCAGACCATACTCTTAATTTTGGACTATTTATATTTTCAGGGATAACAGTATTTTTTAAAAAATCAAAATGCTCAATCTCTCTAAAAAAGTAAGTTTCATTTGTTGTAAGTAAATTAACAACTTCATTTAATTCTTGCTTATCTATCTTAATAAACTCTATATAATCAGTGAAATTATGAAACTTATGAAAAGCAACTCTTTTTAATAACCTAGATTGAACTAAACTTCTTTTACTATCATTTAATGTAATACCAGCTTTTTTAAGAATCAATTTTTGAAAAACAATAAACTCATTATTTTGAAGTTCTAAATATGCCATTTTATACCTATATAATCATATCTTTAATAGCTTCACCGAGTTTAAGCATATTTACTTTACCTATTATTTTATCTACTCCAGAACTAATAAGAGCATCTTCCATAATATCATTGGACATATTTGTATGAACAATTATTTTTATATTTTTATAATCTTTTTCTTTACGAATTATTTTAACAACTTCCCTACCACCCATAACTGGCATCTCTAAATCTGTTATAAATAAACCTATCTCTTCTACATTTATATGTTTTAATGCATCTATAAGCTGTTTTCCATCTTCATATATTTCGTATGTAAGATTAAGAGTTTCAAACAAATCTTTTACCATTTTTCTTATAAAACGGCTATCATCTGCAAATAATACTTTTTTATCCATTTTTTCTAATGATTCAAATTTACTAATCTCTTCACTACTTTGAGCATCAACTTTATCAAAAACATCTAAAAGCATTTTATCACTATCAAATACTGAACAAAGAACATTTTTACTTCCAACTTGTACTTTAGTTATAAATGAAGTTTTTTCATTGTTATTTGTATTGCTAACCATTGTATCACTTGGGATATTTACAATATACTCAACACTTTTTATCATAATACCCATTCGAAGACCACCATAATGAGCTAATACAATTAACTCATAATCTTTATCATCTAAAACTTCATTACCAAACCATTTATCAAAATTTACAATAGCTGTCATATTTCCACGAATATCTGCAGTACCTACAATTAGTTGATCATCATTATTTTTCATAATCTCAATATCTTTATAAACCAATAATTCTTCTATTTTAGATACATTCTTTGCATAATACTGGTCATCTGAACCAACAAATATAAGATACTGACTTGTATCATTTGCATTTGTATTAACAAGCTTTATAAGGTCTAACTCTTCTTCATCTTCTATATCTTGATGCATTTTAGTTATATCTTGTAACTCTTCATATTCTTTCATATTTAAATCCCTAATTTTGAAAGTTCATTAATATCTAGTATCTTTTGAACATCTAAAATAGCAATATAATTACCATCATATTTACCCATTTTAGATATAAATTTCTTGTCAAACTTAGTCCCAAATTCTGGTGTCGCTTTTGTTGTATCCATATTATCTACTTCATAAACTTCATCAATCAATATACCCATCTGATTAATAATATCATTTGAATCTTTATAATTGATAACAATAATAGAAGTTTTATCTGCTATTTTTGTTTTTCCAAGTTTAAATCTATCTAACATATCAATAACAGGAACAATACTACCCCTAATATTTGTAACACCTTTTACAAAGGATTGCATCATAGGAACTTTAGTAATATCAGAATATTCTACTATCTCACTAGCGATTAAAGCCTCTATAGCATATAAATCTCCATCTACTAAAAAAAATAGATATTGATCTTGTTCTTCTTTTAAACTGTTCATAATTTTCTTAATAACGGTCAAAATTACGAAGATCTAATTCATCATCATTATTTTGTTTACTACTTGTTTTATATCTATTCGGTACTAATTTTATATTTTGATTATTTATGTTAGATGAATTATTACTTTTAAAAAATCTCATCATATCTGCCAAGTTTTCTGCTTGTGAACTCAACTTTTCACTAGAGTTTGCAAGTTCTTTTGAAGATGTCGCATTAGTTTGTGTCAATTGATCTAAATCTGCCATAGCAAAATTTATCTGACTAATCCCAATATCTTGTTCTTTAGAAGCGTTACTAATATCTTGAACCAATTTAGCTGTCTCTTGGATTTTTGGAACAGCACCCTCTATCAATTGACCAGCTTTTTTACTTACTTTCACACTTGCTGTTGCAGTTGAACTAATCTCCTGAGCAGATACTTGTGACCTTTTTGCAAGTTTTCTAATTTCAGCTGCAACTACAGCAAAACCTTTACCATGTTCACCAGCACGAGCAGCTTCTATAGCTGCATTTAATGCAATAAGATTAGTTTGGTATGCAATATCTTCAATTATAGATATTTTTTCAGATATCTCTTGCATCGCATCAACTGTTTTACTAACAGCTTCACCACCATCAACTGCCATTCTTGCAGCTTCTTCAGCAAGTATATTTGTAGCTGCAGCATTTTTAGCCGCTTCAGAAACACTTCCACTCATCTCTTCTAATGCTGCACTTGTTTCCTCTAAAGATGAAGCTTGTTGGATAGCTCCACTAGATAATGTTTGTGATGTAGAGCCAACTTGTGTTGAAGCAGAAGCTATCTCAGAAACAGAACAATTTACATGACCAATAATATCTTCAAGCCTTGCTGCTGTATTATTTGTAGCATTTTTAATTAGTTCAAAATCACCTTGATAATCATTTTGAATTCTTGTATCTAATCTACCATTTTCTAATCCAGCTAATGCTATCTTAATATCATTAAATGCAGAATCAGTTATATCTAGCGTATCATTTATAACAGCTATCAAATCTAAATAACCACCTTCAAAACCATCTGTAGGTATTCTTGCAGATAAATTACCAATTTTTATATTTGCATATTCATGAGAATACATCTCTAACATTTTTCTTAATTTATCAGCTGTAGTATTTGCTGCATTTTTAATAACATTAAAGTCACCCTTATAATCATTTTCTACTTTATTATAAAAATCACCATTTTCTAAACTTTTTAAAACAGATATAACATCATCTAACACAAAAGAGAACATATTAAAAGCATTATTTAAACTTGAACCTATCTTTTCTAAATCTCCATTATAACCTGTTGTATCTATTCTAAATGTTGCTTCACCTCTCTCAACTGCATTAGAAATTAGCATAGAATCTTTAAGTAAACTGGTTAAACTATCTGAAAGATTATTTATAGATTCTTTTAAAACATTGAACTCACCATTAAAATTATCTACTATTTTAGCATTGAAATCTCCATTGCCTAAAAGTATAATCTTATCACTTATTCGTCTAAGTACACTCGTTGTCATGTCCATACTAGAGTTAAAACCATCTATAATCTCAGCAAATCCATTTGGATATTCTCTTGGGCTTACTCTATGTTCTAAATTACCTTTTGTAACCTCTTCACCCATTTCACACATATCATTTTTCATATAGTTTAGTTTTTTAGCTAAAGTATTTACCTGTTTAACTAAAGGAGATAACTCTTTGTTATCTATATCTAAGTCAATATCAAACTCACCATTGTTTAACATCTTTAATGCAGATGTTATCTTCTTAATTGTTTTTTTCAATTGTTTTTCTTGTTTTTCTTTTGCCATTTTAATCCCCTTATTCTTCATATTTATCAACTATATATTCTAGTGTATCAAAGATTATATCTCTATCTTTTTCTGTACTAGTTATTAAACCTTGTAAATGTAATTCACTTACACCTTTGTTAGAATCATCTACATATTGTTGCAATTTTTTATGAACATCATCATGTGCAACCAAAATATTTTTCCATTCACTACAATTTGTATAACCTTCATTCTTAACACTTTCTAACCATTTACCAAAACGACAACAACATGATTTAGTAACTTTAATATTTTTTGACTTTAACTGAACTTGATGAATAATATGTGTACGAAAAATTATATGATCATCAAAATAAGATCTAAAATCAATAGATAATGTAACTTTATTAGATATTTGTTTACCTAAAGTTATACGGATAATTAAATCTTCATAACTCAGATTTCTCTCCTCTAAATACTTTAAAAAATACTCAAAACTTTCATTCACAGTATGATTTTTTTCATACTCATAAAAAATAGAATATAACTTAGATACACTTTTCATAGAGCTATCATCATCTATAAATGTTCTATAAGATACATATCTATCTATTTTACCATTTTTAATGATAGGTGTTATAAAGGCTTTAACCCAATAGTGTCCACCATCTTTAGATTTGTTTTTTACAAAAGCATATATAGATTTACCATTTTGTAACTTTTTCCAAAGAAGTTTAAAAATAACTCTTGGCATATCTTCATGTCTAATAATATTATGAGATTGCCCAACTAATTCACCAAAAGAATAACCTGAAGTTTTACAAAAATCAACATTAGCATAGATAATTTTTCCAGTAACATCTGTTTGACTAACAAGCATAGTATTCTCCTTAAATTTAACACCTTTCATATTACACCTTTAAGTATTATGTATCTTATATTCTATAAGTCTTGGTATATCAAATATAAGAGCAATCTCTCCGCTACCTAAAATCGTACCACCACTTATACCTGCAACATTTGTAAAAACTTTACCTAATGGTTTTATAACTGTTTGAAACTCTCCAAATAGTTCATCTACTTCTAACCCTATTGAGTAATTACCATATTTAACTACAACAATATTTTCTCTTTGAGTTTCATTATCTGATTCATGTAAGTATTCTCTAATATCAAGTAATGGAAGTATTGTTTCTCTAAGATTTATAAATTTATTACCATTCATATGCTTTTTGTATTCGCTACTTAGCTCAATACACTCTTGTATTGTATCTAAAGGAATTATATACTTAGTCTCTCCAGATTGAACTAAAAGCCCATCAATAATAGCTAATGTTAAAGGTAACCTAATCGTAAAAACAGAACCTTCTCCAAGAGTAGAACTTATATCTATAGTTCCTCTAAGTGATTCAATATTTCTTTTTACAACATCCATACCAACACCCCTACCAGATATATCAGTAACAGCATCAGCCGTTGAAAATCCAGCTACAAAGATTAGATTATAAATATCTTTATCACTTAAATTATCAGAATCCTTTACAAGTCCATTTAAGATAGCTTTACTTAAAATAGCTTCTTTATCTAACCCTTTACCATCATCTTTTATCTTTATAACGATAGTCCCAGCATCTGGATAAGCAGATAAACTTACATTACCTTCAGCAGGTTTTCCAAGTTTAACTCTATCTTCAGGCATCTCTATACCATGGTCAACAGAGTTTCTAAGCATATGCATAAGGGGATCAGATATTTTTTCTACAACCATTTTATCTAATTCTGTGTCTCCACCATTAATAGTAAAATTAATCTTTTTTCCTATCTTTTTAGCTGTATCACCAATAATTCGTCTAAATTTTGTAAAACTATCTCCAACTTGAACCATTCGAATATTCATAACACTAGAACGAACATCTTCAAGCATATCACTCATAATACTTGTCGATTCTATAAGTTCAGCATTATCAGATATATCTGCAATCTGAGCAATTTCAGCATTAGCTATAACCATTTCACTTATCTGATTTATAAGATGGTCAACTTTATAAGAATCTACTCTAAGTGATAGATTTGTATTATCACTTTTAACTTTTGGTTGTTTTTCTGATAAAATATTTTGTGTAGTTTCTTCTTTTAAAATGATTTTTGGAGTATCTTTTATATCTTTTTCTATCACTTTTTCTTCAGACTTAGCTTTAGACTCAATCTCATGTATCTGCAAATCTAAGTCATCTAAATTAAACTCAAAAACCTCTTCAATCTCATCTTTTGAAACATTTGTTAAAAAGTTTATTTCAAATCCTATATAAGCACTAATAGGATTATAGTTTTCAAGATCTGGAATATCGTTTATAGTAGGTTCTATAGATTTTATCTCACCAAAATCACCCAAAAAAGAGATAAGGTTAATTATATCCATCCCTGAAGCATAAAAATCTTCATGAAGAGAGATACCAACATACCAAAGTTTTTTATCATTGGAAACTATCGGTTCAACTATTTTATCTTCATTTTTAATATCTATAACTACAGTACCATCAATAAAGTTTTTAAATCTATCTAAGATATCTTTATTTGTTTGTAGAACTGAAGAGTCCATAGTTTTATCTTTAGTAGCGATATCGATTAAATTTTCAACATGATCTTTTGCTATTAAAAAAAGATTTAACATCTCTGAAGTTAACTCAATTCTTTGAGAACGAACTTCACTTAGTAAATTTTCAGAAATATGTGTAAAATCAACAATATCATCAAAACCAAACATACCTGCAGTACCTTTGATTGTATGCATAGAACGAAACAATGCTCCAACATCATCATCATTTACACCATATTCTTGCATATTTACAAGAGCATTTTCCATAAAGGCTAATTGCTCCTCTGCATCTTCTAAAAAAAGTCCTAACTCATCAGTCATTTTGAACCTCCAAAACCTTATCACAACCAGAAGCTTTTAAAGTATTTATAAGTTCATTAGAAAAATTATTTAAAATTAGTTTGATTGATCTTTTTTGACAAGTTTGTTGTAATGATAAGAGCAATTGAATAGAAACTATATCGATTTTTTTTATATTAATAAAATCAAGTTCTAATGTAGATTCTGCATTTTTTATTTTTTCTATAATCAATTTATAAAATTCTTCAATTTCATAAATTGTAAGTTTATTATATGGCAATTCCAACACAAATATTCCTTGAATAATTTAATATTATTATATTTTTAATCCAAACTATTTTAGTCAATATATTTTAAAATATTATCTAAAAGCTTTTCATATATCTTTTCAAAATCTGTAGAATAAACTCTAGTATCTACAATAGATGTCATAAAGTTAGTATCTCTTTCCCATCTTGGAACAAGATGCATATGTATATGCTCTGCAATACCAGCACCACCTGCACTACCCAAATTCATACCAATATTTACACCATGCGCACCTAATACATCTTTTAGCATCTTTACACATTTTTGAGCAAGTGAACTTATGTGTAACCAAACTTTACTATCTAATTCTTCTAATTTATCTGTATGAGTATGTGGAATAATCATAAAATGACCAGGAGTATAAGGGTATTTATTCATAACAATAAAACAACTTCCATCCCTATATAAAACATGAAATTGCTTATCTTCACTAGGATGTGTACTTATATGACAAAACACACATCCACTAATCTCACTGTTTGTTACATACTCATCTCGCCATGGTGAATAAAGTATATTATCCATAGATTATAGTGTTCTACCTGATTTTTCTAAAACCATAGCATCCATTAACTCAAATAATATTTTACTCTCTTGTTCCATTTTAGTAAAATTCTCTACAATATTTGTTCTATTTCTTTGATCCATCACTGTACCATTATCTATAAATTTCATATTTTCTTGAGCATAATTATGAACAGCTTTATGGTGTGAATCTATCGTTTTATAAGATTGTGTTTTTGAGAAATCTTCTTTACCTTCACCAGTAAAGTACCATTTTCCAATTCTACATAAAGTATGATCACTAAAATTATGTGCTTGTTTTTCATGTATAATAGAACTATATGCATGAGATTTATACAATATATGATCAACTTTTAAAAGTATCATATGGATTCTATCATATATAAATTGTGCTGAGATAGATGTTTCTAATGAATGCTCACCAAACTCTGCTAAGGTATGTGCAAACTCTTCAACTTTTTGAGAAGATTCACTTGCTATATTACTCATAACTTGAGATTGTTCTTGAATAGAATTAGTCTCTTGTTGTAAAGTTGTAACAGTTATACTAATCTCTTGAGTAGCTTTTTGAGTTCTCTCAGCTAGTTTACGAACTTCATCTGCAACAACAGCAAAACCACGACCATGCTCCCCTGCTCTTGCTGCTTCTATCGCTGCATTTAATGCAAGTAAATTTGTTTGATCTGCAATATCTTTAATGAGGTTTACAACAGATGTAATCTCTTCACTTTGCTCCGTTAAAGTTGAGATTTGATTATCTACATTCTCTATAATCTCACTAAGTTTTACAAAGTTTTCACTTACATCAGTAACAGCTTCTATACTTTCATTTGCACTATCAGCTGTTTGAGTAGAAGTAGTAACAATACTTTTAATCTCATCATTAGATTCTTCAAGATTGGATTGAACTATACCCATACCACTTGCAACACCACCACCAAGGTCTGCTAACACCCCTGACATCTCACCACGCTGTTTAGCATTATAACCATGTTCAATAATACCCACAGCATGTTTAGTAGCATCTACACCAGTAATCAAAGTTGAATTAAGATCACTTAAATCTACACTTTCTAAATATTTAAATTTACCATTTGCAGCATCTGTAATAGCACCTGTTGTGCAGTTTATATAATGCTGTATTTGGTTCATTAGGGAATTGTAAGAGTCTGATAACTCTCTAACTTCACCCTCACCAATAAGTTCTGCTCTAGTTGTAAAGTCACCATTTCTAGCTTGAACAATAACCTCTGTAACATTTTCAACACTTTTCTTAGCTACAAGAAGATATACTCTTAAATAAACTGCTAAACCGATATGTAGTATTGTTAATAAAACAAGTGAAATTGTAAAACCTACAAAAAAGGCTTCAACTGCAAATCCTAATACAAATATAACTATCTGTACTTGATTTAATAAATTTATCTTACCAAGTGTTGATGATTCCATCTATCTTTCCTTAAAATATAACCACATTTCCTATAGGGCACCTATATAAATGCAAAAACTAGATTTGGAAACATTATAACCAAAATTAACCCTAAAAGTTGTAAAAATATAAAAGGAATTATACCTTTATATATCTGAGTGGTCTTTATAGTATCACCTGCGACACCTTTTAAGAAAAAAAGTGACAAGCCAAATGGTGGGGTAAGAAAAGAAGCTTGAAGATTTAAAGCTATCAAAACAGCAAACCAAATAGGGTCTATCCCAAATGCATCCATAACAGGAACTAAGATAGGTACTACAATAAAACTAATCTCAATAAAGTCTATAAAAAAACCTAGTATAAAGATACTAAGCATAGCTACACCTATAAAAACCCAAACATCACCTATATCTTCACTAAAAAATTCAACAATTAAATCAGTTCCACCAAGTTCATTAAAAACCAAACTAAAAGCAGTAGCACCTATAAGTATCATAAAAATCATACCACTAAGTTTTACTGTTTCAAGAGATGCATATCTTAACATCTCAAAAGAGAGTGATTTATTTAACATACTTAATAAAATAGCCCCTATAACACCAAATGCAGCAGATTCAGTAGGAGATGCTACCCCTGCAAAAATACTTCCTAAAACTGCTACCATCAAAAGTAAAGGTGGAACTATGGAAAAAACTATCTCTTTAAATGAAACTTTTTTTATATCTTTAGGTACAGGTGCAACACTAGGAGAAAAATATGAGTATATCAAGATGTAAGCGATATAAAGTCCAACAAGTAAAAGCCCTGGTAAAACTGCACCCATAAAGAGTTCGCCAACACTTACATTCATAACATCACCTAAAATGATAAGGATTATAGATGGAGGTATAATCTGCCCCAATGTTCCAGAAGATGCAACAACACCAGATGCAAGTGATTTATCATACCCTGCTTTTAGCATAAGTGGTAAAGCTATAACACTCATCATAACTACAGAAGCCGATACTATCCCAGTAGATGCAGCGAGTAATGCACCAACTAAAACCACACTTACACCAAGCCCACCACGAACATTGGCAAATATAGCACTCATAGATACTAAAAGTCTCTCTGCCATTTTTGACCTCTCAAGAACAAGCCCCATAGCTATAAAAAGTGGAACTGCCATAAGGGTAGTGTTACTCATAATGCCAAATATACGAAATGGTAAAACAGAAAATATATCAAACCCTATATGTGGAACAAAAAAAGCAAAACCAAGTGCAACACTTCCAAAAACAAATGCAACAGGAATACCAACCAAAAGAAGTGCTAAAACCACTACAAACATAGATAATGCTATCATTTTACTATATCCTTAAAAGCTTGAAGTGCTAAAAAAGCAAATGAAAGAGGTAAAAGTGATTTAACCAAAAACCTATACTCCAACCCACCAGGGTTTGATGACATCTCATTTTGAGCATAACTCATACTTACAAAATCAACCCCTATATAGATGATGAGAAAAGAAAAAGGGAGTATAAAAAACACAGAGGTTATAACATCTACAATCTTTTTAGTTTTTTCACTATAAGATGCATAAAATATATCAACCCTTACATGTGAACTTTGGTTAAGTGTATAAGCAATACCAAACATTATAACCACATCAAAAAGATGCCATTCTAATTCTTGTAAGGCAATAGAACCAGTTGAAAAAAAGTACCTAGCACTTGCATCATAAACAACAAGTAAAACAAGAACCACTAAAACTAATGCTGTAAAATTTCCTAGATATTTTATGCTTTTATCTATCATTTTTATCTATCTTTTCCCACTCAAA